>JAKAYH010000469.1 GCA_021826835.1 Thermoplasmata archaeon
GAAAAGAATTATGAGACGGTTCCGGCCGTTTCACCTCCCTTTCGTTCTTTCATATTTCTTTCCCTCCTTAATATTCTCCCCCTCTCGATCTTTGATTCTCTTATCCTGAGAATTACCTTAGGATTTCCCCTTTAGTATTGTATGGGTATGAGGTAGTCCAGGGAAAAGTGCCACCTGGTAATGTTGTAATATTCCACGATTTTGAATAGTTCCATGCCTGGTCTGATCATAATCTGTCATGATAGCAGGAAGCTATGACTCTTGAATGGTCTTGTCTGTCATCTCAACAGCACCCTCTCTATACTATGGATATCATGGAAGGGCGACTTCATTTCCTTTCTCCGTTTTCAAGCATCACCAGGGTTTTTGATCGCCGAGTTCTCAAATGCAACAGCAAAGATGGTTGTCTTGAGTTCTGCAATAATATTACCGTTATCGGCTCTTATGCGATTCTAGTGGACTTTCCTGACCTGATTCGCGAATATCTGGAACGCTGTGCAGGAGCTGCTCTTTGAAGGAATAGAATCTTGCAAGCTATAGATCATATTTCCTGAGCGAATCTGCAAAAAATGTTTCAGATCATTCTCTCCAGCGCCATTTATAATTTCTCCTCAGTTTGTATACCCTGCTTGATGCCATCTATCAGGCATGGACCAGCACGGATCATAATTAATTTCGCAATGCGTCAGAAGATGCGACAAGCATTTCATAGTATTTTTCCATCGTAATCGATAGATCGTAGTATTTTCTCGCCGTTTCTCTTCGCTTGATCTTATTTTGAAAGTAGCGTTCCTTGTCTTTTTTCCATTCATTGAAATAACTGATAATATCTCTGGCAAAATGGTCTGGATTGAATGAACTGAGGGTACCAAAAGATTTATCCTGCCCTAATATTTCCATTGGCCCCTCAACCGGTGTTGTCACGCAGGGCAATCCAGACGCCAGTCCTTCAAGAATAGCTAAAGATAATGGCTCTAAGTTGGAAGTCAAGATCAACAGGTTTGCTTCACGAAGCTTTTCATATTTTTTTTCCTCTGAAACAAAGCCCTGAATATCGACATTATCGCGTTGTGCCGGTTTCAGCAGCCACGAATCAGGTCCCGATCCAATTATAGACACATTTATTTCTGCTGGCAATTTAACCAGAACTTTCGCCAGTCTATCAATACCTTTCTGCGTATCTACCATCCTGCCCATAAATATAACCACAAACCGATCGTTGTTCCTTCCTACTGCAAAATTATCAAATTCAACTCCGTTTGTGATTTTGAAAACGTGCTTTTTCTCTGCACCCATTGAATACAATAATTCTTCTGTCGCCTTGGTGAGCACCTGTACCATGAACTTATTTTTACTGCTAATAAATTTTGAGAAATAGTTCAATGAGAATTTCGTATAAAGTTTAAAAAATAAAAATTTAGGGGATAAAGCTGGTATAACACTCGTTATCCCATGAATACAGAATATAACCCTAACATCTAATCTTCTGAGTTTTCTGAGATAACGTCTTGGGGGTATCCTATATAGAAATATTATATTTAGCCTACCATTGCGGAAGTCATTCAAATTCGGCATTCCCTGGTATAAAAATCTTGGTACGTATTTAACATATTTTGTAATAGTTATTCTAGCCGCAGTTACTTTTTCTATTTCCTCAAATGGCATCCTGGTTTCAACGCGTGAATTTTCCTGATATATTTCCACGTCCATGCCCTTAGAATGAACATAATTTGACAGATTGATTATTACTTTCTCCCCTCCACCATAGTACTGTAAAGGCATGTCTGAAAAAATCCTAACACTTAACAAATTACTGCGTGTTTTGACTTGAGATAAGTTCAATCTATCACTTCAACTCGTGATAATATTTATATATTATTTACTTTCTACTGATCCTTATGGGCAAATTTTCTTATGAGAGTGATCTGGCTCAGATATGCTTTGACTGTGCTGTGCGATCCGGGCGAGTAAACAATATTTACTTTGCGGGGAATCCTGTAAAGAGGTTTTTTATAAGGCGTAATTTCAATCATGTACTTTCGGGTTTGGGTTATGTTGCCCGTAGGGGAAAATGTTTAGATTTTGGCCCTGGCATGGGAATTATGCTTCCTGCACTTGCAAAGGAATTTAAACATGTTGTTGCCATCGATATTGATGAGAATCAATTGAACTCAGCAAATACACTTGTTTCCAGATGTGAAATTGATAATGTGGAGTTTATTTTGGGAAAGGAAGAGAATGAATTAGGTATCTTTGAGGACAGCGCGTTCGATTGCATAATAGCTGACAATGTTTTGGAGCACATTGAAAGCACGGAGCTCATCATTTCTGAATTTTACAGAATTTTAAGCGATAGCGGTGTATTGATTGTATCCGTGCCTTCACAGAATGCGATTTACAGGATGTTTGAGAATAAAGATGATGGTCATGTATTAAGAACGTACCGACAAATTATTAATTTGATAGGTAAATTCAGAAGCCAATACTCTCGGTTTAATGAATTTGATGTTTTTCCTTTTTTTAAAACCTTTGCGCTCACGAAATAATATATGAAAAGCAATATTTTTTAAATAGACCAGCAGGCCTTTTACACAGGACAATTTCTAACAACATATTAATTTTTGGTTCTTGATTGATCTTTCAGGAAAATTACAGTGAATTCATGATCCATGTAGTCGGAAATGATCCCTTTATCTCTTATTTTCCCCTTTTTTCATCCATTCTTCATGGAATTTTCATAGCTCGCGCTGTCATCCCCTTCTTTTTCATCCTTATCATGCACATGAGGTTGTGCCCAAGACACATGAACATGCATTTCACCCTTACCCTTGGGATAGTGGTAACGAAGACATGACCGCCATGGAATATTGTCTTGATCACTGAATATG
>JAKAYH010000470.1:0-784 GCA_021826835.1 Thermoplasmata archaeon
TATTCCTTTTTCAGTTTGCCGTACTCACCTGTCTTCGATTCGATACTTTTAGCAAGTTCCTCTTCCTCCTTTTTAAGGGCATCCAGGGAATTCTTCATGAAATCCCTTTCTTTATAATAACGCAAAAGATCATCAACCGCATCTCCCGGCCGGATATTTGTATTTTCCGTTACCAGATCCAGCTGTTTGAGCACACGGTAATTCCATCCTTTCTTGTATAAGCTGTTGAGAGACTCCAATATATCCGAGATCTCATGGGTTTCTGTGTCGATACTCAGACCAAAGGACTCCAGACCGATTATTGAGGATATTCTCTCTATATCGAAATTATATTTCCTTGCCATGCTATAGAACTGATTGAGGTCGATGTCATTTTTCTGAATGAAACCGTTGACTTTCTCTGCATTCTCTATGATCTCTATTTTCTGTTCAGTTTCTTCACAGACAGATTCCAGCTCTTTCTTGGCTTCAGCGAGATTTTTCTGCAGCGTAAGGAGATCTTCGCTCTTTTTACTAAGCTTTTCCTCTGCTTTGCGTTCAGCTTCCGTTTTGTCCTCAATGTTCTTGTCTATCATAGCCAGGTCGGCCACTTTCTCGCTTTTCTCTTTCTGCATCTCGTCTATCTTCTGCTGCAGTTCTGATGGTTTTATTCCGTTGCCTATAATATTAACAATAGTCCAGGCCACCTCATTAACAACCTCCGGAGCATTGACACTCTTCAGAGATTTTCCGATTTCTATCAGCGTGTCCATTTGAATCCCGATGGATTTGATAATTGACGCTA
>JAKAYH010000470.1:794-1138 GCA_021826835.1 Thermoplasmata archaeon
TCAATGCCGTTTTCACGCATGAATTTTCCAATTTCCGTGAGTTCGTCTATATAAGGGAGAGTATCCTTGTACATCCCTATGTCACCGTCCTTGAATTCCTGTATCCATCGCTGAACAGTGCTCTTCGGTACGTCAGTGGATTTCTCTATCTCCGAATAACTATTTCCCTTGAGATACGAAGTAAAAACCTTTTTGAACTGATTCAGATTCATATTTATCTAATAACAATTATGTATGTCCCTTATTTTATGTTTTTCATAAACGGACCCATAATTCTTACATTCGACCCAAGAAACTCAAAAATCCTTTCTGTACATTCCATTTTCTTCCCAGTTTTCAAATGA
>JAKAYH010000470.1:1148-2876 GCA_021826835.1 Thermoplasmata archaeon
TTTCGAGGATATGCAAGTTCATATAGGATACATGGTCTCATATACGGGGGGTCATGGATATGAGATTCTAAAATGTAAAAATAGGTCGCTCATGGGTCGATGGGTGGTCAATGGTACGATCGATGGTACGGGAATAGGTCGGGTCATGGGTCGATAAAAATGAAAAATGGGTCGATGCATTATTTTGAAAATTTACATTATCGCTAAACCAAACAAACCGTTCAATGGGAGAAAGTAAAAGTTTTTAATTTCAGAGGGATGAAGGTTTGTGACTTCAACTACAGATATCTTTCAATGTCCTTTCTCACCATAATATCGACGAGATCCTTGAACATCGTCGTAGGTTTCCACCCAAGTTTTTCCTTCGCCTTCCTGTAATCTGCTCTGTAGTTATCAGATTCCAAAGGCCTGAAGAATTCTCTACTGACCTTAACTCTTGTCATACCTTCTGACAACTCAACCTTCTTCATCCCACTGCCAATCCATTCAATATCCATGTCAATCTCCTTGAATGCAGCCTCGGCAAATTCCCTGACCGTATGTGATTCTCCAGTACCCAGAACGAAATCATCTGGGTAGTCATGCTTGAACATTATCCATATTCCTTCCACATAAACCCGGGCAAATCTCCTGTCACTCACCGCAGAGAGATTCCCTGATATATACGGTTCCTTTGAGCCATGGCATATCTTTGCCACCGAACGGGATATCTTCCTAGTAACAAACTCAGTTCCACGAACCTCTGATTCATGGTTGAATAGTATACCGTTCGACATAAACAATTTGTAAGCATCCAGATAGACATTCTCTCCCTCTTTTCCTTCAAAACCCCATAGCATTATTTTTTGAATGCAGGTTATAAGTATAGTGCTGTAAGTTTACATTTCATATTTTATAATGAGGTTCGAGGTTGTTTAGAATCTTCTCTCCATCAAATGCGTCACCATTATTAGGTTTATAACGATCACAATCCTAATGAAAAGAGCCTTTATAACTGGAATCACGGGTCAGGACGGAGCCTATCTGGCAAAATTTCTGCTGGAAAAAGGCTATGAAGTATTTGGAGCGTACAGAAGAATCAGTTCACCAAATTTCTGGAGATTGCAATATCTTGACATATTCCATAAGGTAAAATTGATCCCCACAGACATGACCGATCAGTCATCAATACAAAACGCAATAAATATATCCTTTCCTGATGAGATATATCATCTCGCAGCTCAGTCGTTTGTTGAATCAAGTTTTCAAACTCCGCATTCCACGGGGGAAATCACCGGCCTGTCTGTAGTTTCCATACTTGAAAGCTTGAGACATATGAAACCTGATGCTAGATTTTATTTCGCTGGGACGAGTGAGCTCTACGGATTTTCCGGAATTCCAGAAGGAAAAGCGCTTAACGAAAATGACCAATTCAAGCCAATGAGCCCATATGCTGCTGCAAAGCTCTATGGGTACTGGATAACGAGAATTTACAGAGAGGGATATGGCATTTTTGCATCTAATGGCATACTGTTCAACCATGAATCTCCGCTCAGGGGGCTCGAATTTGTCACCAGGAAAATAGCCACCTCTGTCGCCAAAATTAAACTTGGTCTCACCGATAAAATAGTGCTAGGGAATTTGGAAGCTCAGAGAGACTGGGGTTATGCCCCTGAATATGTTGAGGCTATGTGGAGTATCATGCAGCAGGACAACCCTGATGATTATGTTGTTGCAACTGGAGAAACC
>JAKAYH010000471.1 GCA_021826835.1 Thermoplasmata archaeon
CAGTTTCGTTTCTATTGGAGAAACTTACACCGAAATGAAATGTAAACATATCTTTAAAATATATTACAAATTCAGTTAAACTGTATTTATTTTTTGGATTTATCCCATATTCTTTATATATATTGTTAATAGCTGCTTGAGTTGGATGCTTTAAGCTGTGAATGAATAATTCTGCCGGATTTCCAGGCATTAATCTTAGAAGCACATACAGAATCACTACAACAAAGAATATGAGCACAACACCCTGTATGATTTTTCTACCAATTAGATAAACGTTCATTCGGATTATCCCAGTGAAACGAATTGAATGCCTATACTAAAGTTTTGTGTTTAATGGACACGTAAAATTCTCGTTGATAAGTTATAGAATAGCTAAAGTTTTGCGTTAATTGTTTTGCCTAGTTTTGATTAAATTAAAATTTCCGTTAAAGTAAGATGTTGTCATACATTTCCAGTTATATGGAAATCCCGGTATCCTCGCCGCCACAGATTGTTTCGTAACTACTGGAAAAATAAATCTACGGAAGGTGAGATCTGCAGGACTATTCGCAACAGATATCTGCCAGTTTATGATTCAACAGGTTAAAGAGCAGTAATTAAGAGTATGAGACCTGCAAACACCAACCCGGGTAAGGAACACCGAAAGAACGATCTACGGACACACAACAATGGTGGAAGCCGCTGATAGCGTCTTTGAAAGGTTAGATGAAGCTGAGGTTACTGATGACATTGAGGCGCAGTTGGATTGCATATATTGTGCGCTATATGCTGTGAGCGTCGATGGCGTGATAACATATCGGTTAAGTATCCAGGTACCTCCCGGGCCTGTTATGACCATGACAGTATTTATCTTCGAAGGTCTAGAGGCAGGATGCAGAAATGCCGACGGGGTATCTGTACCGGCAATTGGATCAACTGTTGTTATATTCGAGATTATGCCAGTTATTGGTGTCGGGAATCCCGATCCATTCAGCTCACTCAGACCTGTGCTTACCAGTTCATTACCTGGGATTGGAGTACCTCCGGTTAAGTTGTTGAAACCATCCGCAGTGCGATTAAGGTACAGATTATAAAGATAAAAGGGATAAAAGCTCACAGTTTTGCTGGTGTTGCTGTCATAGAACGAGAAATTATTGAAAAGGAGACCAGGGACAGATGTGCCGTTTTTGAAAGGAACCTGATTCCTGACCGAGTGAAGTGACATATTAACATAAGGATTGAAGCTGCATAGTATCATCCATGAATCTGCGGCACCGATTGGACAACCATACCAGGATGAAAAGTATACATCAACATGACCCGGTGGGGCATAATCTTTGGTTGATATCTGGTAAAATTTTCCTGACGGGATGGATATAGTACTTTGCCTTGTATTATGCGTGAATGTGACTATTCCAAGTCCGTAAGGTATACCCAGGCCGGCAGCAACTATCAACAGGGAAACCAGTATTGGAACATAACGTCTCATATCAGCACACAGTTTGTAATTGAAGTTAACGAATATTTATACCTAAAGTTTTTGGTTAATTGTATTGCCAAGTTTAGAGTAAATTAAGGTTTTCATAAGGCTAAGCTCTTGTCAAATATTCGTCTGTCATACGGAAATCCAATATTTTCATCGACACAGGTTGTTTCGGATCTTCTGAAAAATACAGATATGCCTTCCCGGATATCGTGTTGTTCAGGAATTTTGAAAGAATTGTGAATGCAATGCAGGTCTCTGACAGGAAGAACATTGCGCACCCCAACTCTCTTTCCATGGATCGTTCGAATCAGCCCAGTATGAACGGGTTTCTCTCCTCCAAGGAATCCATTTATGGTTCAAGCTTCAGTGGTCTCTTCTTTCGTTGCTACTGCTTTGGAACTGTCAGTGATTTAGCGTATTTCTTTACGTTCTTTCTATCCATATTCAACTCCTTTGTCATGTCCGATATTTTCATTCCTTTTTCCACAATATTTCTTATCATATGCTACCTCTCATCACGCAACATCCCCTTTTCCTGAACCCTGTAAAGAAATGGGGGAATTTCAATTGGTGTTTTTTGGTAATTTTATTTTGCCCTTTTAGGGAAAAATTGACTTGACGTTGACAGAAAGAACATAGAGGTTGTAAGATGGATATTTGAGCACTCCATTGGAGAGACTTTCTGCGGAATACATATGACAGCTTCGTCGAGATATACCGGAAGATGGAGCAACTTGATAGTAAGAGCGGGTGGAAGAGTACACGACAAAGATAGGGATGAAGATCGAAACCATCTGGAAATGCATATCTGCAAGGACTGCATTTCTCTGTCGTGACCGGGGACAAATGGTATTACACCAAGGAAATGGTGAAATTCCTGGATGAAAAGAAACTGGACTGAGTATTCCAGAGCATGGGAAAAATGAAGAACAAGATCAGTTGGAGATGAACCACACTTGGGTGGGATCAATCTGTTCTGCACCGATTCCAGTATATTCACCATATCCGGGAATACTCACTCCGTTATGGTAAACAGAAGAGAGAATGAAAGCCATTTGGAACCATAGAGGCAATAATTTCTGAAGGAATCAATGGAAGGAGATACTACGTCGCGAATCACAAAAACTGGAATGCATGATAAAGAATTAATGCACTCCGATATATAGTATTTGAAAAGCGGTAAAAATGCCACCCCTAGATCAACTAAAATCAAAAAACTGTAAAGTCGCATCAAAAAATTAGACGTATAATTAAAAAATAAAATATGGCAGGAAAATAGTTAAAAAAATTATTGGTTTTTATTTGTTTTGGATTTCCTACCTCTTGTTACGTAGTAGGCTATTCCTCCAATAATCACCAATGCAACAACTACCCCAGCAATTATATAATAGTCAGTGTAGTTAGGGGCT
>JAKAYH010000472.1 GCA_021826835.1 Thermoplasmata archaeon
TTCCATGTTAAGCTTGTTCTTGTTGTATGTATGTTCTAAAAAACCATAATCCAGAGCTATATGGCATGCTTCCATGAATTGTCTTCCCATTTCCAGAAAAGATTTGTCGTAAGGAAGTTTCAGCTTAATGGTTTCGAACATTGTTTAATAGAATATGATGCAATTTGTATAGATGTTCGATTTGATCCCCTTGCAAAGCCGGGGGCCTTCTCACCAACAACTTATAAATTAGGGATATTTTAAATAGCCATTTTTAATTATTTATGTGCACAGATGACCACTTTAATATTAAATGTAGACAGGGATAATGACTTCGGCGAAAAGGCCCATTTAAAGGCGCCCATTCTGGGGTATTCCCAATGCTATAATGCAGCAGTCAAGCTTATTTCAATAGATCCAGAGGATTCTGATTCCAATGCTCTCTTTGGTGCCCTGAAACATTATGAGATGCTTCAGTCAAAGGGTGAGGACGTGGATATAGCTCTTGTTACAGGCGATGATGACGTCGGGCCAAAATCGGATGAGATCATAGCATCTCAACTTGATATAATAATGCAGCCTGGCAAATACAAGGATGTCATCCTTATTTCCGACGGGGCAGAAGATGATTATATTCTTCCGTTGATACTTTCAAGGGCCCCAATAAGATACATAAAACACATTATTGTCAGGCATAACCAGAATATTGAGTCAATGTACTATTACATCGTAAGGGCTATGCAAGACAAGAAACTTGTAAGGAAGATAGCCATGCCCATAGGACTCATTCTTCTGACTTATGGCATAGCTGCACTGGGTTTTGCCATTGCATTTTCAATAACGGGAAGCACCAACAGCAATTCATCATTCTATGCGTTCATTCTTGTGATAGTGGTCATTGGAGCATACTTCACAGAAAAGGGATTCCAGTTGAAGGACAACATGGTACTTCTCTCCCACAAGTTGAAGGAATACTCAGAACAGGCAAGAATCATGTTCATATCCACCATCATCTCTCTTGGAATATTCTTTGTTGGAATTGCCTCGACCTACACAATCCTCTCTTCCACAGGAAATCTGCTCAATAACATACTCGTATTTCTGCAACAGTTCAGCATTTGGGTTTATGCGACCATAGGCTCAAGAGGCATCTTCAAGCTTGTGGATATTTACGTAGCAGGCTCAGTTAAAACGGATAGCATTTATTATGCCATCGCATTCTCAGTATCTGCCGAGTTCCTTCTCTACGGTATTATTGGGTATATTAGATATTCATTGAAGTTTTCCAATTTCAATTACTCAATATTTTCAGTTGGACTTATCCTGGCAGGCGTAACAATCGCCCTTATTACTGCAGGGATAAAAAGAAGAAAATCGATCGTTGAAACAGGAATTGCAACGGAAGAAGAGAGCGCATGAACAAGTTATGGGAAGAGATATATGCAGAAATGAAGGAAGATCTCAAACTGAATTTCTCTCAGGATTCCAATTCCGCAGAATTGCTTCATTCATATTACTCACTCAGTGATATGGTGTGGAACAGAACCCTAAAATTAAGAGGGATGAGATTCCTGATCATCGGAAACGCTGAAAATTTTTCTGACCATAGAATTCATGATCTCATTGATGGAAATACCGTAATTGTGGTTGCAGACTCTGCAATAGACAGAATCAGGAACGATATTGTGCCACACATTATCGTAACAGACCTTGATGGAAATATGGAGAAAATTACAAAATTCTGTATGCAGGGGTCCATTATATTCATTCACTCCCATGGTGACAACATGGATAAAATTATGAAATATGTTCCGGGTTTCATGGGGTTATTCATTCCTACCTGTCAGAACTGTAATGATATGTACAATCCAGAAGGATTCACTGATGGTGACAGGGCAGTGAAAATTTCTGAAAAAATGGGGGCCTCAGAGATCATTCTTGCAGGCTTTGATTTCAACAAGCCCTATGGCAAGGGAAATACTGATACAAAGAAAAGAAAACTTGAGTATGCCAGAAGAATCATAGGCGTGGAAATAGAGAGAGGAGCTAATATCAGGTTTATTCAGGATATTTCCTGATAATGTTTCCATCTCGGTATATCACGGGGAAGTTTGCAAAATCTTTCTTTAGTGAATAAGTCACGTCCCTGCCTCCACCTATCATGGTCAGTCTTTTAGTGCCTGAACCTTGCCTGGTTTTAGTGATATAATGATCTGTTCTGTCCACTCCCTCCTCGAGCATCTCCTTGACAGCAAGTCCGAAGTACAGATCCTCATCCGCATTTCCATCAGGCCTTCCAGATAGAATCACATCAATTTTATCTATACCAGAATCAATTATATCTGAGCACGTGGATGAGAAATTTACGAAGGAAGCAACATAAATTACCTTGGATTCCTTTATTTTTTCAAGTACTTTCGTACCATTGGTGGACGAAAAAATTATGGTTTTGCCTGATAAATCAATATGAGCGGATTCATGGGGAGAATTGGACATGTCAAACCCAGGAATCTTGAATCCGTATCTCTCCCCTGCAATGATATATTCCGGATTTCTCTTCTTCAGTTCCCTTGCTTCTTTCAACATAGAAAATGGAATTATTCTCTGGGCACCATTCTTTAACATTATGGGCATTGTTGAAGTGGACCTGTATACATCCACGAGTATCTTTGCTGATTTATCGTAATCATCAATTTTTCTGCCTTCAATAATGGTAACCTTCACATTACCATAAGGTGAAAAAGTATTAAAAAGGAATGAGTATACGGCATGGTATTCATATGGCACAGGAAGTAAAGACAATGGTAGAGGGCGGAAAGGCAACCACAGGGCCACCACTTGGGCCTGCATTGGGGCCACTGGGTCTCAACCTTGGACAG
>JAKAYH010000473.1 GCA_021826835.1 Thermoplasmata archaeon
CTCGAGGCAATGGTGCCCTTTCCAATGCCTGAAAGAACTCCACCAGTAATAACCACGTAACGCATTTATCTTAATCATCGGGTGAATTATAAACTTAATCCTCAGTCAGTAACAGAATAAAAAGGGGATCTGTGGAGATCAGATCCTGGTGCTCTCATGCCTGTAGCAGTGGGCATCCATGGTTATCTCTGCAATGTCAGTGGAATACATCCCAATCCTGGATATCTCCTCTGTAATGGTGGATGTTGAGATATTCTTCTCTTTGATCATGTTTTTTGTTAATCAAATATTGACTTCAAACAAGTTCATCTTGAACAAAAGTGGTTAAGTCTTATGGAAAATTTCTAAAAAACACATAAAGAAACATTCTCGTCAGAATTTACGCAAAAATTTATAGGACTTTATAATGTAGTTATATAGAATGAAAATTACCAATATTAATATTGAGAATTTCAAAGCAATAGATTCGCTTCAATTCAATCCGCGAATGCTCAATATATTTGTTGGGAGAAACAATACTGGAAAGACTTCAATTTTACAAGCAATTGAGTTTGCATTTGATGAAGAAAAATTCTCATATGTATTTTTCACTCAACCTTCTGCCGCTTTAAAATACGGTGAAAATATTGCAAAGTTAAGTTTGAAACTAACAGAAGATAAAAGAACTGTGGTTGAACTTGACGTTGAAAGGGGAACTCTAAATGAAATAATTCCTCAATTGGAGAAAACGGTAATAAAAATATTTGAGCGAGCGTTGAATTCAGTGTTGGAAAGGAGCATAAAATCTCCTAAAATTGAGGAAAGAAAGCGCAGAGTTATGGAGATTGGAAAAGAGTTAATAGAAAGTATAAACGCAGGAATTATACTAGAATTGGTAGACAAGGATCAGTTGACGCAAACAGCTAAAGAATCTGTAACTCTTAAAATTAAAGACCAAAAAAAGGTTTTTTTAGGTCTGCCAATTCGAAGCCTTGCTACGGAATTAACAGTTAAAATTGCAGAAAAATTGAATTTGATAAAATTTCTTGGCTGGGAGAACTTAAAAGTTGCAAGCAAGATGCATTTTTTCAGGTTAGATGATTCAATTGATGAATACCTATTTCCAACGATTGGTAGAAATAAAGACAGAAATGCTGGGGATAATTCCTCTTCGCCCTTATTCATTGTTGATCCAACTGATGAAATAAAAAGAGTAATTTTAGATAGAAATAGATTAGAAGTAATTGCCCAAGAAATAGAACAAATCATAAAAGAGGATAATATAGTCCCAGGTCTTACTCGTTTCAACTTCAAAAATATGGTCTTTGAAGGGGTTGAGGACGATGTTTCCATGGACAGCATGGGTGATGGTTTCAAAGCCCTAATTGGCATATTGGCCTCTCTCTACCAGCAACCAAAAAATACTATTGTTCTGCTTGAAGAACCTGAGGTGCATATGCATCCTGGATATATGCGGGAATTGGCAAAGTATCTTGTGACCTTATCCAGAACCCGTAATATTCAGCTTTTCATTTCAACTCATAGCATGGATCTTATACAATGTTTTCTCGATGTTGACTCGATGTCCTCTCCAAATTCGGAATTCGTCAAATCGGAATTATTTATGTTGCGTCTGAGTCATCTGAAAAACGTAGTAGTTTCAGAAGAAATAGATTATAATGAGGCAGATAGTGCTATTAAAGATCTTGAATGGGATTTACGGGGAATCTGATTGAAATCCCTTTATCTTGTAGAAGGAAAGCATGATTTAGATTTCCTATATCTCTCATTAAGCCAAAATTATTCAATTGAATCATCCAAAATAAAACTTTATTGTAACGTAGGGATCAAAACTGTAAAAGCAACGAATGAGTCTTTGCTCATTAGAGGGCTCATGGGTGAGTATTCAAAGTATGATGCATTAATTAAAGCTGAGGAAGGTAAACAAAACTTGTTTAGTCTTCTGGGAAAAATCTGCATTCCCACGGTTCAGAACAACCAATTTTTGAATCTAACTACAGTGTTTGATCACGATGGAAACGAATCAAGTAGTGATTTTAAGACAATTTTTGATAAGGTAAGTCGAACTCATCCTCAATTAAATTTTGAGCCAATTTTTGACAGAAAAATTTCTGACTGCCATAATATAGAGGTAGGGCATACTGTTTCTTATTCTGTATTAAAAATAAGCGGGAAAAAAAAGATAGAATTAAACAAAATCAATTTCTTCTGTTTTTCCGATTCGTTAGAGACTTTCATAGAGAAAAAATTTGGGAAAAACATCCCAATAAATGATGGAATTATGAAACTATGCAAATGTCTGAAAGGGATTGACTTTCTGCCAGGATTGAATCCTTTCAGACATTAAATTCTCACCTTCTCTAACCATTTTGGCTGATCATTGGATCAGATTAGGCCTCCGAAATAATCATGAACATTCTAAAATTCGAGTTAAAATGATGAAATATTCACTCCAAACAGGAATGAAATGTTCCGCATTTAACTCATCACTTTGATCAGATCCTGGTGCTCTCATGCCTGTAGCAGTGGGCATCCATGGTTATCTCTGCAATATCAGTGGAATACATCCCTATCCTGGATATCTCCTCTGTAATGGCGGAGGTTGAGATATTCTTCCCCCTGATCTTGCTTAACATCTCTTTTTTCTCCTTTATCATTTCCTTTTTGCTTACCAGATCATTGACTTCGAAAAGATTCACATTGAAATACAGAGTGGCGGCCTTCTGGAAAAGTTCGCTGCAGAACTCAAGGAAACCTTTCAAGGCGTCTATCTGTTCCTTCTCCATCCTCTCTCCCTTTTGAAGTGTGTTGCATATGTTCACTGTATGATCTGCAATCCTCTCCA
>JAKAYH010000474.1 GCA_021826835.1 Thermoplasmata archaeon
AGCTTGGTCCCGCAGTGTGTGCAGTAGTTAGCATCCCTGGAATTGTAATGGCCGCATTTTGAACATATCAGCCTTAGGGATTCATTGAAATTAATTCTAGCCTGTTTATATGACATGGCATATTTCACATGAAGGCAGTCAAAAGAATTGCAAAGATCACAGTACGGGAGCATAGTAAACTTTTCTATTATTATTTGGCCCATTTTCTCATGATCCATGAAGGATGCTATTGGTACTGGGCTTAAGTCTATATTTCCCATCTTAATTCACCCCCTTTCGGAATATTCTCCTTATGGCCTGCTCTAACCTTCTTATTCTGTTTTGTATTTCTTCTTTCATAGCTTTCAACTCCTTTTTCCGGTTTTAAGGCTAAGCCGTAACCGTGATTGATTAAAATATCAGCCATCCAGGATTCAATGGTTATCTTCCCTGGAATTAGCTTATAATCACCGTAATATCCTGAGGCAGTGTGTTCAGGGCCTAAGTAAAAAATGGATGTGAGGTTCATGATGAATCACCCCACGTGTTCCATAAAAACTTCAGAATTTGCTGTTTAAGTGATATGGATGCTTTTATAGGATCATGCATTGTATCAGAGGCGGGAAAACGAATCACCTGCCAACCTTTGCTTTCCATGTACTCATCTCTCTCAATATCGACTACAGGATCATGCCATTTGATGCCATCCACTTCAATATCTATGTAAAGTTTTAGATTTTTATTTATTAAGGAAAAATCCAGTCTATATTTTTCATAGGAGTATGGCGTTGTGCGATACTTACAATGATCTATTTCACAATCAGAATTACATCCAGAACTATCATGTTCTTCTATAGCTTTATATAGCCACTCTGGCAGGCCTTCATTGCATAACCCTTCATCACATTTACAGGGATATTCAGAGCAATAATCTATTCCATCAAAATAGGCACATTTCATCTTAACCCATTTATGAAATCTTGATGGCACAGTTTCGCAAATTGGTAGCTGGCAATCATATTCCATATTCAGTTCTTTTCCAACATTGGCAATATATGGGGCGAAAAGCTCCTCAGCTGGACTTTCATATTTTTTTTCAAAATTCATGATGAATCACCCCTGGACAAAACTTCGAATTGCTTTTGCTGGATCTGCTGAGAATCGCTTAAAAATCTTAACCAGTTATCAGGCTTCTTTTCAAGATTCTCAGGTATAAGCACCCTCACTAGGATGTACGCAATATCAGATGAGTTCCTTTTATTGATAGGCCTGTAACTATCTAGGACAATATCAGAACCATCAAAATATGAAGAAAGATAGGATTCAAAATGGTCCATGATTTTGTAATAGTAGATCTTTGGATTCCTGGGTATTGCTCTGGGCTTCTGCGTTTCCTGCGATGATTCCTGATTCTCCTGGGAATTTTCTGTATTCTTTGTTTCAAATTCCTTTATTTCCGAACCTTTATTGTTCTTGGATGGATCTGATTGATTTTTACTGATATCTTCTATTTCTTTTATTTTCTGCTCTATTAAATCTGTTGGCAATCCCAATTCTTCTGTTTCTTTCTTAAGTTTTAATAATTTTGTAAGGTCTGTGTTATTGCCCTGTTCTTCTTGGTTTTCAGAAATATTCGGGATGCTTATTATATAACAGTGCTTTAAATTCTTGTTTATACGTTTCATAATTGATTGGCCATTGTTTTCAACTCTTACACCCTCTTCACTGCTTTTAATATTATTAATAAAATCCGCTGCTGTGGAGTATGGTAATTTCAGACTTCTTTGCTGATTTATAAGTTTATACGCCCCTGATGTAAAATAAATAAATATCCTCTCATCTTTATCCTCAACTGAAAATTGGTTTTCAATAGGACTGCGGTAAGTCTGCATTTGAATATATTCACTACCAACGGTACGTCCCTGTATAGAAGTTTGTATTTTTTCGTTTTCTGATATAAAGGATTCTGCAACCTCATAAGCATAAGAATCCACATCAAAATTGTTTGCCTGATGGAAAGATGGGAATTCCGGGACATGATATTTTCTGCAAAGTGTATTGAGGAGGCCCAGTCCGTAATTTATCCAATCGGCAGAATTATTGAATTCTTCAATAGATTTTAGCAGATCATCGATTTTAACTCCCTCGAATAGTTCTTTCATTAAAGATAGGATAAAACCCTGTGGAAGTGCCTGTTTAAATTTATTCCACTCAATTTGATTTTTTCTTATTTTATTCTCAAGCCCGTATTTTACAATTATGAAACGGTTCGATGTAGCAAGGGAGTGATCTACCCGATAATGATCATTCATTGTGATAAACAAACTACGATATCCATAAAATTCTACCACACCAACGCCGGATCTGTTACCTCTGGAAGCAAATACGGCGGACTGACCATATCCTTTGAATTGTTCTTCCTTGCTGTACAGCCATTCGGGATTTGTGTCATCAAGGATTAATGGTATATTACTTTCGGTCAGGTGATTGTTGAAAGAGGCCTGGGTGCGAATTCTTTCGTATTCATATAGATAGTCAGATCTATCGGGCATGTCAAAACCAGTTCCAATAAGAAAAGATATCATTGAGGTTTTGGTGGTCTGGGTAGGGCCTGTGAAAATAACAGATGGTACCTGAATGACTGCCCTGGATTGCTTCTTCAAATTGTAGTGAATGGGGGAAGTAATAAGGAATCCCAGAGAGACTTGATAGGCTTCCTGGTTTGGTGCTTTATCATAAAAACTTCTAAGGTTTTTTAGTATTTCTGCATTATTTTGTTCACTATATTTTATGTTAATTATACTGTTGGAAATCTCAACATGAGAAAGGCTAACCTCTTCATAATTTCCAGAATCCTTGAAATTC
>JAKAYH010000475.1 GCA_021826835.1 Thermoplasmata archaeon
AATCGCTGGATGGAACGTCGGAAATGATTTTTAGCGGGTGGGATGAATGAACTCTACTAACATTTTTATAAAGGCTCATAATTTTGGTGGGAGCCCCGATAGTGTAGTGGCCTATCATACAGGCCTGTCGAGCCTGTGACACGGGTCCAAATCCCGTTCGGGGCGTTTTATACGTAACGGGTTTGCCTCTCATTGCGGGTGATCTGTGTACACATCCTCCTCTTCGATATAAAAAGGGCGTTAAGTTTTACCATAAAAGTTAACAAAGTTCATCGGAGAAGAAATTACTCAAATAACTTTGGATATGATTCCTAAGGATGCCTCGATTATAGCTCCAATTATTAACAGAATCACTGATATTGAAAAATAAATGCCCGAAATGTATGCCAACCTTTTCGATCTTGTCATAAAGTAATCTGATTTCTGATTCCGGATGTATGATTGTATAAATGATATAAATATGTCAGAAATTGCCATAGCGGTTGCGATAGCAAAAACGTATCCTAAGGTCTCTGGGAAAAATTGTGGAAGTATGTATTTTACAAAAGAGGTCCCGTTAGAAGAGTTTAGCGTAGCGATTAACCCAGTCTCAAGAATATTGGAAGAAAACAAGGATATGAAAGTCCCTGCAAAGAAACTAAGTCCACCAATCGCATAATCAAAAACATCCAGGGTAAGATTGTTGTGAATTATTATGATAAAAGAGTTGTAGACACTGATGTTAGAACTAGTAGATTTACCGATAACGCTGACATTGGGACCTGTTACAACATAAGTAAAGATACCTAAAAAAATAAAAAATGTAGAATAATAAATGAACAACGATAAGAAAAGATATTTTGTAAAAATTTGTCTACTGGTACTTTCCGAAGGAGTGGCAACAACAAGATTTGTTTTATAATCATATAGCGTCTGCATATTTTTCCTATACCTGAAAATAAATAACGAGTTAATAAGATTAGAAATAAAAAACGATTTTACCAAACTTCGAAGTAGCAGAAGCTTATCCAACTTATTATTGGGGATATCGTATTTCGATATGATTCTTCCTTTAAATATGGTACGGAAAATGCCTAAGTTTGTGAGGACTTCAAGACTATAATAGACAAGGGAAATCACAAACCATATTAATAAATTCTGAAATCCAGCGTTGGTTTCAAATACTTGTACAAAAGCGGCAGAAAAATTGACCTTGTAGAGCAAGAAAAAGCTAAGTAATACTGGTCTAATACCAAATGCATAAACTAAGATTGACGAGATTGTAATTAAGAAAACCTGTTCTGCTAAGTAACATAGATATCGTTCACCCAAATCTACGAGTTTAAATGTGTTCCCCTTTCCAGAATAGTTTTTCTCCTTTGATACATTGATTGCCATTTATTTCTCTCCTTATGGTAATGAAATTGTCTCATCATCTCATAAGCTTTCTCTAGCACTGAAATCATGTAAATATTGGTTCCCATTGTTTTTGCAGCGAATATATCCGCCGATGTTTCCCTAAACCAAAGGTGTATCTTTAAGAAAAGAGTGGCTAGAACCAAACCAGATACTGCCACAATTGCAAAAACTATATTCAAGAATTGCCATCCAGAGAGAAATAATGTCACCAAAGCTAATAAAGAAATCCCCGTGAAAATCAGAATGGCTGTACCTAAGACGTAGCTTTTGAATACATCTCTTCTAATGAAATGATGGATTTCATGAAGTATTAACGCCTCTCTTTCCTTATCATTTAGGAGTTCAAAGAACCCTTCATTAACAAAAATCTTTGGCCTTGCCCCTAAGGTGGTAAAGGACAGGGATCTGCGTTTTCGGTCAAGGGCCTGAAATTTAAATACTTCCAAATCGACATGAGTCTGATGCTCAGTTATGGCAGTATACTTTCTTGACAAATTGTAATCTATTATTGCGTCGAAATGAAGATCTACATCTTTTCTTTGTTTGAAGCCATTAATTGCTATATCTCTGAACACAAACAATCCTATAAAAGTGAGAATTATTGATATACCATAAGACAATGAGTCCAGTGAACTGAAATGGGAGAACAACAAGTATTCCATTGCGAAAAAGATCAAACCTACTGCTCCCCAAATAAAATAAAATTTTAATTTTGAAATGTACATCAACCACACTACACTATAATAAGTTTTAGAAGGCGACAATACCAGCCGCTATTGTAAGTAAGATCCCCCAGCCCACTGGATTGCTGATTAGACCAGCCAGTATGGCAGCAATAGTTCCATCTCCCAATACCCCTACATCTAGTATCGCTCCGGCTATTGCTGGCCAATCTGCCGTAATATAGCCTAATCCCTCACGCACAAATCCTCCTGCTATTATCGACGCAAGGGTAGAAACTGTGGGATTTGCTCCCCAATGGGTTAGCTCATACCAAACAATATCCCCAAATGTTCCACTTTGTGAAGATTCACTCGTAGCAAGCGGTGTTTGTACCAATGCACCGAGATTAACAGGTATCACACTTCCTTCAGCAAGAAAAACCCCATCATATAGTGGGATTCCTGCTACTGTCAGCATTAAACCAACAATTCCCAAAGCCAAAACAGACTTTTTCCAAATATTTCCGTTTTTCAACTTAACTGTAGGAACCTGACGGAATTGCTCTTCCATTAAGCTCTTATAAATTGGGTTGATACCATAAACCTCCATAATGACTTATTAGGATAAATGTATATATTTTTTTGGTAACTGCTATGGCGGAAATTGACCGTTAATTATAGCGATTATCAATCTAGATACATGATAAAATTCATTCTTCAAATTGGCCTTGGCATGTCTTTCCGGGAAGAATATGCGAAGTTCATCATTTAGATCGGAA
>JAKAYH010000476.1 GCA_021826835.1 Thermoplasmata archaeon
TTTTCTTCTACTGTGAATCCTAAAAGCATTACTGTAAAAGTATATGGTGAGGCATCGGCAAAGATTGCCGGTATGAAAACAGGTGATAGAATATTTTATGAGGGTCCTTATGGAAATGGTTTTACCCATGTGAATGGAAAAAAACTGGTCATAGGAGCCGGAAGTGGCATAGCCCCGCTGATACCACTGGTTAACACAGATACTACTGCTATATTATCTGGAAAAACATCCGGAGATATTATTTTATCATCAAAATTCAATCCCGAAAATTTGAAGATTGTAACAGACGATGGTACATTAGGGAAAAAAGGATTTGCCACAGAAGCACTGAAGGACATGAATATGGAAAATTTTGACATGGTTTACGTATGCGGGCCGGAGGTTATGCTCAAGGCAGTATTCGATTATTTGAAGGATATGAAAATCCAGTGCCAGTTTTCCCTGGAAAGATCCATGAAATGCGGAATCGGTATATGTGATTCCTGTTCAATAAACGGTTATCAGGTATGCCGTGATGGTCCTGTTTTTACCATTGATCAATTGAGAAAAATGGATGAATTCGGAAGAACAAAGCTTACCTACTCAGGAAAGCGCGTCTTCTTTTAGAAACTTTTTAATACAATACAATTATAGGAATTTATGGTAGATGGAAGCGTAGAGGAGAAATGCATTTTCAACAGATCGGGAAATTGCTATTTTCTTGAATCAAAGGTGGAAACCTGCCATCTGTGTTTTAATTTCAAAACTTTTAATATGCTGGGCAAAAAGAAAAAATTGTACTATAACATTTTCGATTATTTGAACGAGAATGGAATAAGTGACAGTCTATTCCCGAAGGATAATTCGGAACAGGATTCCCTCAAAAATTTATAATAAGTATTATATTGTAATTTGTTATTGAATTAAAATGTCTTCCAATACTGATCACTTTGCAAACAAAAGAACTTTTCTCGCCTGGATGAGGACGGGCATATCACTCATGGGTTTCGGGTTCGTTATTGCAAAATTTGTTATATTCCTTGACGCCCTGGAGGGCAAGGTGACATCATCATTCAGCGATTCGCTGATCGCGGGGGAAGTGATGATTGTTGTAGGAATGATAACCATTGCCTACGGTTATACTGAGTACGTTACAAATGAAAAAGATCTGGATAATAATAAATATAATTCAAGAAAAACAGAGCTGTTTTTATTCACCGCAATAATAATAGGCATGGCGATTCTGTTGCTGCTCTTTATAATATAAAGATATAAAAAAGCTATTTATGCCAGATATGGAAATTATTTTTTTGGCTGTCCTCTCAAAACTATCTCCCTGAGCTCTCTGCCAACCTGTTCCTCAAGGGAATTGTCCAGGTCATCCATGAGCGATTTGAGTTTCTTTGAACCTTCGTCGTATTCCTCGATCCATTCGTCCGCAAATTTTCCACTCTGGATTCTCTGAGCTTTTTCTTTCATTCTCTTTTTTACATCCTCATTGATCACATATGGTCCGACTGTTAACCCGCCATATTTCGCAGTATCTGAAACAGCCCGCATCATTCCGGACAATCCACTTTGATATATCTGGTCCGTTATGAGCTTCATTTCATTGATTGCCTCAAAGTATGCCATTTCTGGCCTGTATCCCATCTCAACTATTGTCTGGAATGCTGATCTGAGCATGGCTGTTAATCCACCGACAAGATCCAGCTGCTCTCCCATGAGATCTGTTTCAGTTTCCTCCTTGAAAGAGGTTTCCAGCACACCTGCCTTTGTGGCACCTAGTGCCTTTGCTATGGCTAGGGACTTGTTCAGTGCATTACCTGAATGATCCTGATGTACACCGACAAGCACAGGAACACCTCCGCCCTTTACGAAAAATTCCCTCACAGATGGGCCGGGAGCCTTGGGTGCAGCCATGTAAACATCAACATATTCCGGCGGCTGTATAAGTTTGTAATGTATATTGAATCCGTGGGCAAATACCAGGTCCATGCCCTCTTTGAGAACCGGCCTTACCTTTTCATTGTATATCTTTCTCTGAACCATATCCGGAACCAGAAATATAACAATGTCAGCATCTTTCATGGCTTCTTCGGTCTTTACCGGAGTTACTCCATCTTCAATGGCTTTCTTCCATGAGTTGCCTTCCCTTTCGAGGCCAAGTTTGACCTTGAGTCCCGAATCAAGCAGGTTAAGAACCCATGCCCTTCCCTGGCTTCCGTAGCCCAGAACAGCAATATTCTTATCTTTAACATATTTTAAATCTGCATCATTTTCTGTGTAAACCTTTCCAAGTATTTTACTCACTTATAACACCCCATTCATATTTCTTTGCCTTATTATATTTAATTTCAAATTCTTTGCAGGTGGCTCCCTCAAGTTCCTCCACAAAATCAATATCAACCATTTTGCTCAGTGTCACAAGGGAAAGTTCCAGGTTGCCAAGCCCGCTTCTATCGTAAACGGACATATACACCGTACATTTTCCATTGTCTTCCACCCTCATGTCCATCCATTTTATATCCAGCCAGAATCTCCTGAAATTTGCTGCTATTCTCTCCAGAAGTCCGGCATCCCTGTAATATGCTTCAATTTTTATTGTTTTGCCTAGGGTCACTGACAATCACCTCACTTAATTTTCCGCCGGGCGGTAACGTTGGTAGCGCAAGCTCCTCCTTATTAACCGGAACCCTTATCACCGAGGGGACATTTTCTCTCATGGCAGTTCTTACGTATTCCATTATATCTGAATAGTTGTGTGCTTCAAACGCATCGGCACCGAAGGATTCGGCGTATTTCAATATATTTGGGGAATTGCCGTAGTCCACCCCCACTATTCTCTTATTCTG
>JAKAYH010000477.1 GCA_021826835.1 Thermoplasmata archaeon
TGTCCGAAGCAAATTCCAAGAACCTTTGTTCCTGGTTTGATGGATTTCATCATTGAATATAAATGGCCTGAATCATTCTTATTTATAGGGTTTCCCGGCCCCGGTGATATTATAATTCTCTCATATTTCTCTACATTCTTAATGTCCTCATCATCATTGAGTTTCACCTCAACGTCCGCTTCCAAATCAAGCAAAATTTGATAAATATTATAAACAAAAGAATCGTGGTTGTTAATCAATAACACTTTCGTTTTGAACACCTCCTAAAACTGTTCCCGCTTTTGCAAAAACTTCCATATTTTCTTTTTCCGGAATAGAATCTTTCACAATACCTGCACCTGCTCTTGTTACAATTTCGCCATTCATTGAATAAAGTGATCTGATGCAAAGTGCCATATCCAAATATGAATTTGAATAAATACCTGCAGCGCCAGAGTAAGGGCCCCGCTCACCCTTTTCATATTCTAAAATTAGTTCCAGGGCTCTCTCCTTAGGCGCCCCCGAAACAGTTCCTGCAGGAAAAACTGCCTGCAAAAGATCGGCTGCGTCCATTTCATCTTTTAATATGGACTCCACATCGCTCAGTATGTGAATCACCGAGGCGAATTTCTTGATATAATGAGATTTTACAACTTTTACCGTTCCTGGAATGGATACTTTTCCAAGATCATTTCTTGCGAGATCAACAAGCATCCTGTGCTCAAGGAGCTCCTTTTCATCGGAGAGCAGTTCTTCACTTAGCTGATTTAACGTTTTTCCATTTCCTGATATTGATCTCGTTCCGGCAATGGGATTGATCAGGCATCTTCTGCTGTGAAGCTTTACAAGGCTTTCAGGAGAACTTCCCATGAGAATATTTTGTCCAATTTTAAAGAAAAATACATAGGCAGACCGATCCATAGTTAAAAAGTGCTCCATTGTTGGAATAAATGATATGTTTCCAACAGAAATCTCCCTGGATAAAACCACTTGCAGGAGTTCACCATTTCTTATTCTCTTAACCGATTCCGCCACGCTTTTCATAAATTCTGTATCAAGTTCTCCTGCAAATGGAGGGGATTGCTGAAAGATGTGATTACGTTTGAAACTTCCCTCTATTCTTTCAGAGTTGATAATGCAAAATCCATTTGGCCAGTTCTTTTGTTCCACTCTGATATGAGGATAGACATCTGAAATCATGCCGAAGGTCAAAATGACCGGACTTGGTTCACTGGCAAGATCTCTTAATTCTCTAATTGATTTGATGGAAACAACCTGCCCTTTGAAAAAAAGACTCTCCTTTCCCTGAAGTTTTTCTTCATCTTCAAAGGAGCAAAAATAAGCAAAGTCTTCGCCACTTTTCAAAAGTTCATCTATTTTGTCAAGCATATGGTTCAAGTGAAGATCTCACCTCTTTTATTGCTGATAACTTTCTCAGATCTTTAATACCGGGAGAAATCTCAATACTGCTGCTTAAATCAACAAATTGAAACCCTTTCCTCACAATTTCTGGTATATCTTCAGGCGTTATACCGCCTGCCAGACCTGCATTTGAATGAAATGGCTGCAAATCATCAAGCAGGTTAACAATTTTAGGTTTTTGTTCAATCAGTACCAGATCTGCCTCTTTAACGTATGATTCAATTCTGAATTCGGGACGGAATATATTTTCCGCATTGATCACAGATATGATCTTTTTCCCTGAAATTTTTCTTATTTTGGATATTTCTTCTGGTCTGTGAGGATAGTGAATCTGAATGTATGCTTCCTCTGAAAAATTATTTAACAGATATTCTCTATCATCATAAACTCCGGCAACGTTAAATCCCATAGAGGAAAGTGAATCTGTAAATTTTGAATCCATAAATCTCTTCGAAGATTTTGCCCTTACCACTCCAATTATGTCTGCTCCGTTATCCTTAGCTGCATTGGCATCGTTTACTCTGGTTATTCCACAGATCTTAATGATTAAACTATGAGCCAGATAAATTCGCCTCCCTGATCCTTCCAATTTCATTCAGTTTTTGAATAGCATTTCCGTTCTTTATTCCCCTGATGGCAAGTTCGTAAGCATCACTGAAATTTTGTGTTAACCCGTTTGAAATTATGGCTGGTGCTGCATTCAAAGCTATAAATTTAGAACATGCATCATCCTTTCCTGACAGGCCCTCAAGTGTTTTGGTGTAAAGTTCCTCTCTGTTGGATCCTGTTACATCATCTATATCATAGGATCGGCCAAGGATTTGAACAGGGTTAATGCTAAATTCTTTTATGGTACCATTCACCTGCAGCATTTTTGTGCTGGAACATATGGAAATCTCGTCCGTTCCATCTTCCGCCGTTACGACATATCCTGTCTTATTTTGGTTTCGCATTACCTCTGCATACGTGAATGGATCTATTCCCCCAGCCACACCTACTATTAAGATATCAGGGTCAAGCGGATTGGTTATTGGGCCCATCATGTTGAATATAGTGCGAAACTGTAGCTTTTTTCGAACAGATGAAAATTTGGAAAACGCAGTGTTATGCAACGGAGCGAGAATAAATGTGAAAGAATGCCTTGAGATATCATTTTTAACTCTTTCATTATCTTTCTGAAAATCATAACCTATACGTTCAAGAAAATCAGCACTCCCCATAAGACCGGTGACACTTCTGTTTCCATGTTTGGCTACTTTTATTTTCAGTGATGAACAGAGAATTGATGCTGCTGTAGATACATTTATGGTATTTTTGTGGTCTCCTCCCGTTCCAACTATGTCAGTTAGACCCGGTATTCTTGTAAGCGGGGAAAATTTACGCAGCCCTCTTGAAAATCCTGATATTTCTCCTAGACTTAGATCGG
>JAKAYH010000478.1 GCA_021826835.1 Thermoplasmata archaeon
CTCAGGCCAGTAATTGATGTTGTTTATCGAAGACTCAGGAAGTATGGTTGTAATAAGATAATACTTGTACTTGATCCGGCAGACCAGATAAGCAAGCTGTATGTGGAGTCAAATTTTGAAGACTTTGAGATAGTTTTTCAGAAGGAAAAGAAGGGTTTCGGAAATGCAGTTTTTATTGCTGCGCAAGCTGCAGGGAATTCGGATTTTGTTCTTAATGCGGGTGATGGGGTGGTTGCTAACTCATCCTATTACGAAACAATCTGCAATTCTGGATGTACTAACCTGAACATTTTCCGGGTAGATCACCCGGAGAAATATGGTAACGCTGTGCTGGACGAGAGCAGCAAAACTGTCAGGGAAGTGGTGGAAAAACCCCAGCATCCAAAGTCAAATTTTGCCATAGCAGCCCTGTATTTTTTCAAGAATGATTTTGTTCAATTTCTTGATCAGTCTACCGTGGAACTCACAGACTCAATAAACAATTACATAAAGGCAGGCAACAGAGTTTCATATAATATCATGGACAGAAATGACTGGATCAGCATAGGCCGAAAGGATGAATATTATAAGGTACTTGAAAGGTCTTACAAGATTAGTGCGACAGAAAGTGGTTTGTGCTAATTTGAGCGAAATAACTCTTAAACTTACAGTGAATTTGGATTACGACGTTTTATTAAGCATAAATTAAGTGCGTGAACAGTTAGAACCCACAAAAAAAATGCAATTATGAACGGCGAAAGTAAAGATTCATTATGAATAAAATGTGTGTGTCATGAATGTTATTCCACACTGTTACTGTGGAAGATGCTAAGATGTGGATTTCTCTAGTAAAGATGTGTGGGACAAAGCTATATGAAATAATGCCATTATGTCATTTGTAAACTAGAACATATCCTATGGAATCAATTATTAGATAAAAAAGTGAAAATGGGTTTATTTCAGTATCTTTCTGTAAGCCAGGCTACCCAGGTATGCTACAATCACAATTATTATGCCTGCTATTAAGCCGTATGTATAATAGAAGAAGCTGGGAATCTTACTGAACGATACACTTTGCGTGATGAATGATGCATACATGGTCACATTACCGGACTGCCCTGTATATCCACTTGGTGCAATGGTTGTGTATCCATATGTACCGGCCATCAAAAGGAATTCGACTTCATTTGAAGTTGTTGTGACAGATTTTGAATTAAGAGTTATTCCCCAGGTTGCATTACTTGGTAATCCTGATTCCTGGAATTCTATCCAGTTATAGGTATTATTTTGGAACTGGTATGTGTAATTTATGTAGGAATTTGTGCTTGTGCTTAACCCTCCGTACAGTACAATTGTATCGTTTGCTTCAAGAACAGACATGCTCTGGCCATATGCCGGTGCTGGAGCATTTATATTCATATTCTCCCATGTCATTGAAACAGGTGAAAACATCCAGCTGCTATTTGTTGCGACTCCGTTGGAATTTACACCACCATAAAGTAGAAGGAAGTTGTTAAAGGAGAAATATTTAAGATGTGAAAATGCAAGTTTCCCTGGATTGTTGTTTAGATTGAGGTTTTTCCAGTGCATTGTTGTCACATTAAGCAACCATGTTGAATCAGAATAAGTACCATTGAACCCACCGTATAGGAGTATGTTACCATCTGGAAGAGATTCCATTGTTGATCCTTCCATTGCTGGAATCTGCCCCGTTGTTGTAACTTTTTTCCATGAATTGTCCTTGAATATCCATGTACTGTTTGATAACCCGGAACTTGTGTTTCCTCCAAATAAGACGATTGAACTTATGCTATTAGAATAGGCCGATGATGCAAAAGCCCTAGCTGAAGGTGCAACTACAAGACCCTTCAGCGGTGTCCAGGCAAATCCAGTAAATATCCATGTCTGGTTTGTTAGAACCATTTTCCCGCTTGATGTGATATTTTCCCCACCGAACAGCACTATGTCATCGCCTCTTGGATAGAAGTTCATTGTTGAACCTTCCAGTCCTGGTATGCTGCTTGAAGTTGTTAATTCAGTCCACGTTTGAGAGTTATATATCCAGGTTTCGTTAACTGTTTTCTTAACCAACATATATGATGTTGATTTTCCACTGACGATAGTCTCATTAACTACAGTGATCCCACCAAACATTATTGCCTCCTTGTTTGGAGTAAAACAGGCCATCGTGGAGTTGCTAACAGGCAGAGGTGCAGTAGAAGAGGTGTCGTTCATCCACTGATATTTATATACTGTGCTGTTTTGTACCACGCTTGGAGTAACTATGACAGCCTTTTGGCTGCTTGCTGAAGGAGCGCCAGAAAAGGTGAATGCAAAGACCATAACTGTAAGTAGTGAAATAGCTATAACTGCAAATTTCATAATTCCATCACTCTTTCTACTAGAAGTCATTGAAAAAGTAATATTGAAATCATTAATAAAGATTGCATATGATGAATGGCATAGAACTTTAGGGCAGTTTTATCCACTTCTTTTATGTGATAGTATGAAAACAACTTAATCGAAGTTATTATGAGATGAACAAATTTAGTTTCCCTTGCTCTTTTCCCATACTGTTTTTGGTTCGATTACACTTCTGAGGCTTTCTGCTTTTTCCTTGAACTTCTCTACATCCTTCAGTATTGTGTCTATATCCTCAGGAAGGCTTCTGCCAGGTTTATATCCAAGCTCTTTCAGTTTTTTATGTTCAGGATTGTAATAGTGATCCTCCTTTTCGACCCTTGGATTGGGATAATGCCTTATTTCAACATCCCTGTCAAATAATGCCTTTGCCCTCCTGCTCACAAGTTCAGTCAGTTCGTTGATGGAATAGTGCTCGTC
>JAKAYH010000479.1 GCA_021826835.1 Thermoplasmata archaeon
AATTAATCTAATACACAGTGATCCACTGGACTATATTGCTACAGAAAAATTTGAAGTTTCCCGTAGTGATACAAGGAGTAATCTTAGAGACCTGCTAGATGGAAAAGTAGATTATGCAATGATCTCGCTTGTTGACTATTTCAAGAACAGGGAATCGATTGTTCTCATTGATGGACCTACCATATCTGGCAAGGGCAAATCAGATTCAAATCTACTGGTATCTAATGGTATTGATCCATTCCCAGGAATGAGAATTGCAGTAACATCTGAAACAGAAACAACGGCATTCTTTCTGAAAATAATTCTTCAAAGGCTGTATCCAGAGTCTGAGCTAATAAGAAGCAGGAACAACTCTGTTGTTGATTTACTAAAGGAAGAAGATTTTGCCCTTGTAATTGGTAATAGGGCTCTTGACATATATAGAACTGATACAAAGATTATATTTGACATTACCCATATGATATCCAAGCTATTCAATATGCATTCAATTTATGCAGTAACAGCTAGTCTCAATGGAAGGGAATACGATGAAAATTTAGTTCAGTTGAAAAATATCCCAAGGTGGACAATAACCAGAGATTTAGAAAGGATATCAAAAGAACACAATCTGGAAAAAAGCATACTGGCTGAATACTATAACTCTCTCACATATGATCTGAACAACTTGATGAAAAAAGAAATCATTACTTTTATGAAATATTATGATGAAATAAGAGAGGATATATTCCTTGAGAATATTGATGAGAATTCCATTAGAAAGTAGCTGTCATTCTTTGTAATTAGTAAATGGGAAAAAATATCTTGGAAGTTTATAAATCTTTAAATATTCATATTTTCTAACGTTAACATGTATACAGAAAAACTTTATAAAGCAAAGGAAGGATTAACTTTTGATGATGTACTCGTAATGCCAAGACGATCGCCTATTGAACCCAGAGAGACGGAGATAAAAAGTGTATTTTCAAAGCATATTAAACTCAATACTCCAATTATATCTTCTCCAATGGATACTGTGACTGAGTGGGAAATGGCTGTAGCAATGTCAAGAATTGGTGGAATAGGAATTATTCACAGAAACATGTCAAGAAATGAAGAAGCAACCATGGTTAGGAGGGTAAAGAGAGCAGAATCATTAATAATAAGAAATGTTCATACTATTGATCAGGAAACTCCAATTAGTGTTGCAAGAAATATTATGGAAACTAAGGGGATAGCCGGTTTTCCAGTAGTTGTGGGAGAGAAACTTGTTGGTATTGTTACAAAAAGGGACATGGAATTTTCTGAAAAGAAAGAGGGAAAGGTAAAGGAGATAATGACTAAGGACGTGGTCTTTGCAGAGGACAATATAGATCCGGAAGACGCAAGAAAAATCCTTTATAATCACAGGATAGAAAAGCTTCCACTGGTTGATAAAAATCACAAGGTCGTTGGATTGATAACTTCAAAAGACATAACTACGAGGCACAAATTTCCTCTGGCTTCAAGAGACGATAAGGGTCAACTCTTGGTTGGTGCAGCAGTGGGTCCTTTTGATATTGATAGAGCAACGCTTATGGAAAAAGAGGGTGCTGATGTTATAGTAATTGATACTGCACATGCACATAATGAAAACGTACTGACAGCAATAAAAAAACTGAAAAGGGAATTATCAGTAGATATTGTGGTGGGAAATATTGCAACAGCAGATGCAGCAAAAGACCTGATTTCCTGTGAAGTGGACGGCCTAAAAGTAGGTATTGGTCCAGGCTCTATCTGCACAACAAGGGTAGTTGCCGGTATTGGTGTTCCACAGATAACAGCCATTGGGGATGTAGCAGATATTGCCTCTGAATTTGGTGTACCAGTTATTGCAGATGGAGGGATAAGATTTTCAGGTGATATAGTGAAGGCAATAGCTGCGGGCGCGGATTGCGTTATGCTTGGCTCTTTATTGGCAGGTACAGATGAGAGCCCTGGAAACGAAATGATAATCAATGGTAGAAAATATAAAACTTACAGAGGTATGGGCTCGATGGGGGCACTTAGCAAGGGCTCTGACAGATACGGTAAATTTTCGGGAAGCAAGTTTGTGGCTGAAGGAGTTGAGGGTGCTGTGCCATATAGGGGTAAGGTTGAAGAGGTAGTTTATCAGCTTTCTGGTGGAATAAGGGCAGGTATGGGTTACGCAGGATGCAGGAACGTTCAGGAACTGAAGCAGAAAACATCATTTGTGAGAATAACTAACAATGGATTAACAGAAAGTCATCCGCACGACATAAGGGTTGTTTCTGAGCCTCCAAACTATCAACTATTCCAAAATTAAACATCTAATAATACTTATTAAAATCATCAAATTTACAATTTTTATAATTTGTTTTATGGATTTTCTTCATTTCCTTAAAGTTCGTAAGTTTCAGAACTAGATAGATTTATTAACATTTTTCATAATTTCATCTATAATTTCCCGTTCAGAAGCTCCCCTGTCCACTCTATATACATCAAAAGCTTCCCTTCTTCTTATAATATCTTCTGAAAACATTGCGCATTCGTGTTCCATTTCATACCTGTAAAGATCCTTTCCATTTAGGTCAGGTCTCTCATAATCAATTACAGGCATGTTTTTTAAATTGATTTTTCTACCACTCAGTTTTTCGTATATTTTTGCGACTTTCCTGGCCGCCGATCTGTAATCTGTCAGTTTTCCACCAAATATGTTAATGAAATACTTGTCATATTTCACAGTTAAACCTCTTGAAATAGACCCAGGATTATCTCCATTTCCATACAGGGGCCTTATTCCAGCAAAGGAATAGCTTATATCATTTTTTTCCAAG
>JAKAYH010000480.1 GCA_021826835.1 Thermoplasmata archaeon
GCAATGTTTCTTGAAAGCAATTTATCGGCACCTTTTCTTATTCCTTACTTTTTTATGTAAGGTTTTCCTTACATTGAGTCGCATATTAAAAATATTTCTATTTATGTCAGGATGCCCTTACATAGTGATTTTTAATCATTTAAATCTGTGAAAATGGGCATTAGTTATTTTACCAGCTCGATGATACATGCATTTGACATACCTCCCCCCTCACATATCGCTATAAGTCCCCTTTTCTTACCTTTGTCTATCAGGGAATTAATCATCGTGGCGATCAGTCTCCCGCCTGTGGCCCCAAGAGGATGGCCAAGTGCTATGGCCCCACCATGAATGTTCACATTCTCCGGAGGTGCACCTATTTCCCTTAACCATGCAATGACTACCGAAGCAAATGCCTCGTTTACTTCAAAAAGATCTATGTCATCTAAAGTAAGTCCCTCTTTTTTCAGAATTTTTTCTGTGGCATCAATTGGGCCGGTCAACATTGATATGGGATCTACGCCAACCACAGAAAAGGAAGAGAATTTAGCCTTTGCTTTCAAATTATGCTCGTCCATAAATTCCTGTGAGCAGATTACAGCAGCACTGGCTCCATCAGAGATCTGGCTGGAATTCCCGGCTGTGATATCCGGGATACCCTTGAAGGCCGGTTTAAGAGATGAAAGTTTTTCCATTGTGGTATCTTTTCTTATACCCTGATCCTGCGCTATTATTGTTGTGGTATCACCATGCTTTATGCTGACTGGAATTATCTCTTTACTTAGAAATTTTCTAGAATCTTCAGCCAGCATATGGCTTCTCAGGCTATATGAATCCATCTCCTCTCTTGTTATTTCCCACATATTGGCAATAATCTGGGCCCCATTTGCCTGGCTAAACCATTCTTCATCTAGTGAATACCTCCTTTTGAGATTATCCGTTAAAGGTGAAGCATCTTTCTTGATAGAACTGAACATAGGGACCCTGCTCATGGACTCAACCCCACATGCTATGTTGATGCTGTTCATGCCAGTCATCACGCTCTGTGATGCAAACTGAGCCGCCTGAAGGCTGGAGCCACACTGGCGATCAATCGTTGTTCCTGGAACGCTTTCTGGGAGACCGGCTGAAAGCCATGCATTCCTTGCAATATTTGCTGACTGTTCGCCTGTTTGTGTGACGCACCCTGCGATGATATCTTCAATGTATTCTGGTTGTATATGATTTCTTTCAAGAATATCCTTCAATAAATTGCCAAGGAGATCTACAGGATTAACCATGGATAGATCTCCATTTCTCTTTCCAAACGGTGTTCTGGCAGCGTCAAGTATAAATGCATCCTTAATCCTTGTTTGTTTCATAAGATATATATTTGAAAATCATACATTAAAGGTTGTCTTTGTGGAGACTTTAAATATTTTCCAGTTCTAAATTACCATTTTCAGTTAATAAGTACGGATGTCCTAACATAGGGGATACTTTTGAAGACCCCATTTGTGCCAAACAATACAAGATGCCCCCTCATGTTAATTATCGTCCCAGCGCCAGCTACAACTCCTGTGTAATAAGACATCTTCTGGAAACCGGTAGAGTTAAACTCAAGCATGTAACCGGATAGATTTACAGTAATAATCTGATTACAGACTATGGCCGCATTTGAATCATCATATCCTGTGTATGAATTCCAGAATATCTCACCATCTGTAACATTTATTGCAAACAGTTCCTTGAGTGCCGTCGGCTCACTGAATACAAAATTGCCGTTTGCTGTCAGGGGCGGTATCTCAATAGGTGGGTTCTCCGGCTGCATTCCAGTGCCTTCGTAGGTTATCCACATAACCTGCCCTGTCGTGGTATTGAATGAAATAACATAGGCCTGAAATACATTGTCACAAATACCGATGGTGTAACCATCTATGACCTGGCCATGGGTGATCACGGGCGATCCATCAGTCAAGCCGCCTGTGGCATTCGTGCAGTATTCCCATACTATATTCCCATCTGAGGCATTTATTGCATAGAAATTATATGGATTAGCCCCTCCAAAATATACAGTACCATTGCTTATGGCAGGTGAGGACATGCTTACAAAGGAACCTATGTATGTGTTCCACACCTGATTCCCGGTGGTTGCATTGATTCCATAAACAACACCACCACCAGTTGGCTCAATTATTAAACCATGGTAATAGACAGGAGTTGGCATATCCTCTCCGTAGGTGGAAAATTGCCATATGGGGTTCCCATTGGAGATGTTGACTGCCGCAATGTAATTTATCCCGGTACCTCTCACGTCAGGACTCTGGAACTGATTGTTGCCGAGGCCTACTATGAGTTCATTTCCTATTATAAGAGGCTCAGTCATAACCTCATTAGGAAATGTTATGTTCCAAACCATCCTTCCGTTAGTGGAATTAATTGCGTCAAGTCCTCCATTGCATAGGGTCATATTGGTTATTGGAACAAAGAACGTTCCATCATAATATGAAGGATCAACAATTATTTGCCCATCCAGTCTGTCCGAGAAATTTCCTACCGTTGCGTTAATGACGTACTGATGCATATTGTTTCCTTCGTATTGATAATAATTTGTTCCAGCAAATGTGTCTGAAAGGTTCAGTTTTTTACTCACATTGGTTATGGGTACAGATTGTAATTCCAGACTCTTAATTAATCTGTCTTTCTCTTCAATGTCATATAATTCATATGTTGATATCAAGACAAGGGCCGAAATGAGTATTACAAGCAGAACCTGTAACATTCTACGATGTTTAGAAAAAGAGGTAAGAATTTTTACCATAAGTTCTGAATTTTTTTCATTATTAGATCG
>JAKAYH010000481.1 GCA_021826835.1 Thermoplasmata archaeon
GATAATGTAATGATGCCGCCATCATCTTCCTCTACAAGTTCAGAATAATGCCAACTGTTTAGGCAAAGATAGCGAAATACTATATTTTCATAGATTAGTATTTTTACATTAAACCCAATCTTCGGTCATTATTCTGAACTTGTAGAGGAAGATGATGGCGGCATCATTACATTATCCTACCGAATTGGCCTCAAGAAATCTTCGCATCCTTCTATTAATAATTATGAACTGAAGCAAATTGTTGGATACTGCATCTTATCACTTATTAATAACTATGCTTGCTCCAGATTACACGAAATAAATTATCAGGTATCTGATCACAAGTCCGCCAAGAATTCGGAAACGAGCATGAAACCTCTCTGTGCAAAAACCTCCCTTTCCTCTTTATCACTGGGTTCCAAAAAATCTGCATATAACAGTGGTCCTTCTGACCTTTCGTTCAAAAACATTTTGCCCATTCTTTTCAAGGATTCTTGGATCTGTGATTCTTCTAAGAAGGGCTCAAATGCATTTGCTACTTCCTTGACTCCGTTACCATAATGATCAAGCACAGAAACTATGTCATATGCGTCTTTGTGTTTATAGCGATCTCCCAGCGCAATGCCTTTCGTGCCAAGGCACCCGACTACATCAAGCATTTTGAAATCAATTTCGGTCATAGCACCATTAGGCATCTCTCCTCTCATGCGGTGCCAGCAATTATGTTCTAAACCTAATTCTGCCCCATCCATAGTGCGTGCCATTAAATCAGATTGTACTCCCCTATGACGATGCCCACTTCCTTCACCCTTTTTTTGAGGCGTGAGAAAATCTACAGTTATATCTCTGTCAACACCATCTTTTGCCCTAATACTCCTTTCGAAAGTGAACTGTTTGGCGGGCACTTGTTCCCAGCCTGTTTCCCTTATTAGTTCTACAATTGTTTGGTATTCATCATCTCCTACACTATTAGGATCCACGATAAGATCAATGTCGATTGAGCCGACATGCCTAAAAGTGTCTCCTGGAGTTTTATGAGATTCCAGTAGTAAATATGGCACCCAACCCCCAATTAAAACAATTGCTTCCCTGTAAGGCCTGAGCGTACGAATCACCTCAACAAGGGCACTCTTTGATGCAGCAATTAATTGGTCTTCAAAAGAAGATGAAAAACGTGTCTTCAAGAGGTGTCCACAACCTTGATGTTTTTCTCAAGAAGCCTTTCTGCCTGCTCTTGTCCACGGGCCGGATATGTGAATAGATCCACATAGAGCTGAATGTCACTTACTACATTCACCCCCCTGATTTGCCTAAAATCCATAAAGATGCCCTCGTCATAGGGCTCAAAAATCCTGATATTGGCTCCTGATGTTGTTGGTCTAAGATCAAGTTTCTTTACCATAACATCTATGTCCCCAGATACGTACACCCAAACATCATTGTACCGTACAAATGGTGATACCATTGAGGCCCCCGCCATTCCTGTCAGCGCGTATTTCAGCCCCAGTTCATTGCCCATTTTGGCGACTTTTGATATTACTTCCTCAGGATTTTTCCCAAAGGAGAAGAAACCTGCTGATCGGCTCTTTTCAACTGTCCAATTTGATGCCCAGTCCTTTAGAAGTCTTTTTGAATTTAAAACCTTAATGCTCTTGTCCGTTTCTCGTGAAACGTAGCCTCTGTCTTCCAGCTGGTTTATGACAAAGTAAACTCCGGCGGGGCTCATTTGGCATATATTGGCAAGTTCTGTGATCTTCCATCTATTATTCGGAGCATTTACGATTGCCCGTATAATTCGCGTTGCTTTGTTAGCAAATATGCCTCGACTGAGACGCCTTTCTGTTTCCCTTTCAGTGTTGCTTATGCGATCGACAAGAACCGAGTCAAATTTCAGATATACGTCTCCTATTAAGTCAATATAGCCAATATTCTCCGAGGTTAAAATTTCCCTTGACCTTTCACTAACGTAAGGGGCGGCAAATACCGGGTACATTCTCTTATCCGTTCCAACCAATTTCTTGAGTTGATAAATGGAACTTTGGACAATTCTCGGCTCTCCGTTGGATTTAACCTCAACAAGCAGGGATTTCTTGAGATCTCCTGTTCGGACTTTGACTATAATATCCGCACGACCCTGACTATCTATTGGTACTTCTAAAGATATATCCTCAATATCCAGACTGGACAGCAATATGGGCAATTTATTGGTGAGTGTGGTAATTGCTTCACGCTCATTCATTGGACGGAATTTAGTGGAATACATAATTTTACCAATTGGTAAATTACCTAATCATACTTAAAATCAATGCAGGTCTTAAATAACTAACATTCATTAATTTACCCTCTACATAATTGCATATGCTGCCAATTGAATCGGTGATAATATGTTCTCTTCGGATAATCGAAGGTAATTTAAATAAGTTCTCCTATATCATTCCTCATAGGCGATAAAAACCTTTTCAGACTGGCCATGGAATGTCATCGCAATGGTTTTAAAATTGCCCCACACAAAAGCAATATATAGAGATAAGGGGACTCAACCCGAGCTGAAAGGGATGCTCCGACCGGGATTTGGACCCGGGTCGTCGGCTTGAAAGGCCGAAATGCTTGGCCGGACTACACCATCGGAGCGCTTACGGTTAAACGGTTGAGAATATATTTACCTTTTCGTGACTTTTGACTCTCACATTATTCCTGACAAAGGACTTCTCCCTCATCAGTATCTTAGAATTGCACAATATCCGCCAAAACTCCTGACCAGCTGCCCGCTTTCGCTCTGGGAACTGAATATATGGATACCTGTTCCGGATT
>JAKAYH010000026.1 GCA_021826835.1 Thermoplasmata archaeon
AATTCTTCAAGTCCCTCCATGTCAAGCTCGAATTCATTTTCCAGGAACTGTATCTTCACCATGTTCAATCTGTTGTTTATGTTCTGATTCTTAATAAAATTCACCTGAATCTGTTTCAGTTTCAATTAAACAGATGAAGGATATTTTCTGATTCCCTGAAAAATTATATTTAGAATTATGACTTAGGATTTTAGTGAAGATAACTGTTTCAAAATTATCCGGAAAGGTTATTGGGGCCTCTTCAGGAACAGACATTTCAATAATGGACCAGATCGGGCCAGACGATCTGTTCTGGGCGGATGTGGAAGGCTTCACACCTGATTTTCTTAATTATATTGAGAAGAGATTTTCCATCGATCCCCTGACAGTGGAGGATATCAATGCAGGGAAACAGAGGGTGAAGATAGAGGATTATCCTGGCTATACCTTCATGGTATCAAAAAATGTCACTAAAACGGGAAAAGATGAATTCAGTTATGATACAGAGGAGGTATTTCTAATACTGATGGAGAATGGAATGCTGACACTCCACCAGAATCCTTCTTCTGTGGTGCAGCATTCTATTGATTCCATTGGGAACCGTGCCAAGACTATCAAGAAGGAGAAAAATTTCCCTTCACTAGTGATGCACCAGGTATTTGATTTTTCTGTGGATTCTTTCTTCAGCGCACTTTCTGACATGGAGAACTGGCTTGTTTCGGTCAGGGTTGATCTGCTGGACTTTGATAATATCACATCCAAGGAGCTTAATGACCTGAAAAATATAATGGCCTTCATTTCCCGGGCCAGATCGGAGATGGGAAATCTCAGAATCACTTTAACACAACACAGGGATGTGATGTCCCTTGCTCAGAATGATGCAATAAAGTTTCTGTCACCTGATCTTTCTCATGATTTCAGGGATATCTATGATCATACATTCCAGATGATTGAGGCCCTGGATTCGTATACTCTTAGAGCAGGTGATATCAGGGATTTGTATTTCACCCTTAGATCAGCGTATACCGATAATATACTGAGGTTGCTGACCTTAGTGGCCACTATTTTCCTTCCCCTTACATTCCTGACAGGTTTCTATGGAATGAACTTCACAAAAGGATTTTACGAACCTGCATCTTCTTCCATCTATGGATTCTATGGGATGGTTGTGGTCATGCTGCTTATTTCCTCAGTACTGCTTTTAATTTTCAGAAAACGTGGCTGGGTATGAACCCATGACAGAATTTTTTCACACGTTTTTGAAATACACTTCAACTTGATACGTATTATTATTAATTTCCATTGAACATGAATTAGCACAGTTATTAAATGATTGAGAGCATTACTAAATTATGATGTCTATGTTTTCTCAATTCTTTTCAAATTTATCCATCATCCATTTTAACCATTATAACAATAGACTTAATTTTCCCCCCAATTTTAGAAACTGAATAAAAATATGATCAACAAATATAGTTACAAGACGTATACTTCAAAAAAAATTATTTCGATCAGAATACAAGTATTGATGTTTGGGTAAATATGCCGAACCGTGATCTTTAGCTTAAATCGGTAGTTCATTCTTGAAACCTTAAAAATCAAATGTAATTTTTTTAAATTTTTTAATTTACATTTATATTTTTAATAAAGAAATGAGGTTGACTTTAGACAACAAATGCATAATAAAAGACACCTTCAATGGAAATAAATTTAGAAAAAATAAAATAATATAAATTTTAGCAATCATTTAAGATATTATAAGGATATATTTTTAATAATAAAGAAGCTTTTTTAAAAAATATTGTTTTTCATTAACTCTTTTTGAATGATTCTATTAGTTTATCAGTGTCAATAAAGGGAATGCCAACCCTTTCATATTGTCTTATAAAGTTGGAAAGCATAGCTTCAGCAAAAGGACTGTCCAGTTTTGCTATTTTGACATAGTCACTTAGTTTTTCATAACGTTCAGTGATCAAATTTTGGAAGTCTAGTATCTGACTATCCATCAGTGGAAATTCAGGTAGAAAGAATAGCGTTGATTTTCTATTCTCCATTAATTTCTTTAGTTCATTTGTATTTTCTTTTGAATTACTTTTCATCCACTTTTCATATTCATTTCGATCTTTAAGAGGTTTTGCTTCAACCATTAAAACAAAGTCAACACCTACGCTACTATCATTTCTTTGGATCATCTCACATGTTGGAGTCAGTATCACATATTTTTTTTCATTTTTGATAAGAATATCACCTGTCTCGAATATTTTTGAAACTGGTGGAAAAACATAAAATTCTAATGTTTTGACAAATGTATTGCCTTTTTTTGCATCCGGAAACAACTCCGAGAGATTTTCCTTAGAAAGGAGAAGAGAAAGTCTTCTTACGAGCATAAGAAGAATTTCATCTGCACTCACTTTATCTTTGAGCTTTTCCCAATTGTTTCCTATAAAATCCCAGAAAAAAGTTCGTATTGTTTTATCCGCATAATTAAGAATGTCCTTCCTAACGTTTATTAGACCTGACTTTGCTAAATCACTTATCTCAGATTTTAATACGTCTGTTCCATCTGACTTTCGCACTATTCTAACTACCTCAGAAGCAAAATCATTTACTTTATTCACAAGTCCAGTGTAAAAGATGATTGGAATATATCTAGTATTTTTCACCTTATCAAGAACAGCTATTCCAGCTAAATCTGGGGTTTCAATGTTTGCATTTCCACGATAAACGTCAACTATGATTAGATCAAAATCATCAGTTTCAAGTTTTAAAATGGCTTCATCAAAATCAGTATGAATTGTTACTTCAAATCTCTCACCCGAAATATCAGAGCTTTCCAATATTTCTTTTGTATCATTCAAAATATTTTCATCATCATCTACGTATAATATTCTCATTCAATCACCGCTGGAAGTTTGATTCTGAAAGTAGCACCTTTCAAAGATCCTTCGGAGAGCAACTCAAGTGTACCTCCAAATTCAGTTGCCTGTTCTCCAGCAATTGTCAACCCCAATCCAATACCATTTGGTTTTGTCGTGAAATATGGATCAAAAATTGAATCTTGATATTCTTCTGAAACACCTGGACCACTATCACTGAACAATATGGAAATCCATGAATTATCCTTGGAAATTGTCACTTCTATTTGGCCATATTTAATGTCTTGTGTGTGAATCCAATAAATGCTATTTTGTAACAAATTTACTATAATTGTTTCGAACCCAGCTAAATCGACTTTATATTCTGTGTTCCCATCTATAATTTTGTATTCGATGTTGTTCCTAGTTAGTTCATCCTGAAAGAGGAGAAATACCTCTCTTACCGCAGACTCCAATTGTATGATTTTAGCAGGTGCCCTTGCCCTTCCTCCAAATGGTTCAAGTCTTTTAAAAAGCGTAGCAATTCTAATTTGTTCATTGGAAACCATTTCTAATCTTTTGTCCACTTTTAGAATATCAGGAGGAATTCTGTGTATCTCTTGTTTTATAATTTTAATTTGATTGTCGAATTTAACTAAGATATCATTTCCATCGTGTAATGCTACATCAACTAACATACCTAGCGTGCTAAGCCTGCGATATCTTGAGATTGCATCCTTCACTTTTTTAAATCCTTCATTTATTTTTGATTCTGTTGAATGTACCAACTGATTAATTTCTATGTCGTCAGGCAATCTTTGTTGTATTAGTTCAACTACCTGTCTAAAATCAATGTTGTTGAAAAACCCCCCTGATTGGGTTGTAGTTCTGATTCTAGCTCTTTCTTGATATCTTTCCTGTTCAAGTTTACTCAAAATTGCAATGATCTTGGATGAAAAATCATCAAATTCCAATGTTTGAATGATGCCTTCTCTGTTACTTTGATCTTTCAATTCTTGGTTAGAATCTAAGTTTATATCCACAAGTCCTACCACTTGATTATTGCTCAATCTCATGGTTGGATTTTGTACCCTTCTGAGACCCAACCCTAACCAATCATTTTTTCGAGTGCTTTCACCATACGGAAGAACCCTAAATTTGTCTCTGTAAACTGAAATTCCAGAAGCATCATTCAAATCCCTTCTCATGTCCCTAATTGTTGTTCCAGATTCATTTACAATGGATTCAAGATCATCCCTGTCCCAAACTCTGAATTCAAATGAAAATGGTCCGCAAGAAAAACCCCCCATTGCCTTATTTTCATATTTCCAAACAATGTTCTTAACACTTAAAAATCTTCGGCTATAATAGTCTGCTGAACAATTGCCTCTGGAATCGATAAAACCCTTGATTGAATAATGCGGTTTCCCAAGAGAAGGAGGGGAATGCACTTCCCCGTTAAACGATTCAAGAGTTTTAGAAGCTTTAGTCGTATCAATCAAAATCTCAAAATCTTTTTTTGGTGCCCAAGGGTTCATTAATCTGGATAAAGCAAGTTTCAACGAACGAAGTTTATTTTCATCCCAAGATTTTCTTACGTGTTCCAATATAAGTATTGTTCCCTTTTCTTCTATCAGCTTAGGTTTTCTTGTTTTCCAATCACATTTTATTTCATCCAGATATAAATCTGATGTTTCAAAATTAGCCCAATTGAAATGCGCTTCTATCTCATTTCCTTTTGCAATTCTTGTGATAAGTGTCAACTCCTTTGCCACCTTTGCAGAAGCGAACCTTCCAATTCCTTTTTCCCCCAACATTCTTCTTCCACCGGGGCTGACTCGAAGAAGAGATTTTGTTCCATTAGCTGGTTCCATCCACCCGCGTTTAACAGTGTCTAAGGTCATACCATTTCCTTTGTCCGAAATGATTATTCTACCATTCCCTTCTAGCATTGGACCTTCAAATGAAATTGTGACTGAATGTGAATCTGCATCGTAACTATTTTTAATCAATTCTATTATCGCAACATTGTCGTCGCTGATAAGCTCACTACCTATAACACTTATAATTTTTGCCTTTGGTCGAAAAGTTTCAGTCCCTTGTTCAATTATTTCATCAGCTGCCATATTGATCAAATATACACAATTGCATTCCATTTTGGTATATTTATTCTCTCTTAATATTTGAATTTCAAAAGTTGATATCAATATACAGTACCAATTTATTATACGTTTAAGACTTTTATTTTTCTTTTCTTCTATACGCTTAACATTTTTAATAAGTAGTCATGTTCATCATTGTTCCCACGAGTATATTAAGTAGTTTTTTACCATAAAAGGGTATTCTGCATTAATTCATCTAAACTCCATCTTAGGGAGATTGCTGATGTTTTCTCAATTTAAGCAAAATATAATTTTCTTTATCCAAAATTAACTTTGGAAAGAAAAAATTTCAAAAATATGAATTTATTAGAACCATTGCTTTGCTTATTATTTGAACTCTCACTTTCCCCTTTCCATTATCTCAATTTTCTTTCCTAACTGTGGTTTTGGGTTTCATAAATTGTGCATGATACACTTTTCACTATTTCGTATCGTTTTTTCATAAACTCTAGTCCTTTTCTAGCTAACCTACTAAAAACCCATTTATACACTATTACTTAAATTTTTAGGGATACATCATATGAATTTTATTGCTGATATACATGGGATTCCATCATTAACGTTTAAAAAACCAATTTATTGTTCACAATTACATAGAATAGCTATAAATAACTACTCTGGAATTGTTGATATTCTTAAACTTTATCTCCTGTTCATTTAAACCTCATGCTCGTTTACCCACTATATCAATCTATGTACTGTGCTAAAATTGACTCTGTCTTGCTTGACTACTGTAGTCTGCAATTTTAAGAACCTAACCTACTAAGTAGTTTCGTCCTAACTCTACTCTTCGCCCATATACTTTTAATACTTTAGATGAAACTGTATAACAATCTATCACAATAAATTAATATTATAATGATTGTGTTAACTCATAAATATTGAATTTATAAATAATTAAAGAGTAATGCAAATTCATCAAAATAGTATATATGGTTTCCTTAAATAAAATCAAAGGCAAGAATTTGAGCAATAGAAAATATTTGATGTCTAAAAACTTTGAAATGTAAAAATCAAGTAATGAGTAAAAACAATTGCTTCTTCCATTTTATAATGTAATTATATTTACTTGATCTATTAAGATATTTATATTTATTCCAAGATTATCTTTAATTCCAAACCCCAGACTAAGAACATAGAAAGATTTAAAGTGTGACATTTGATCAAAGTTTCTCAAAGTTTAAACAAGAAGAAGTATTTTATTAATATGAGTGATGTGCTTACCAAGGAACAGCGAAGTTATAACATGTCAAAGATACGCTGCAGGAATACCATACCTGAGCTTAACATCAGGAAGGCACTTCGTGCGCAGAGGATAAAGAATTACAGAGTTAAAAGTGATCTTCCAGGTAAGCCCGATATTTTATTCCCAAGGAGTAAAATTTTAGTGTTCGTCGATGGATGTTTCTGGCACATGTGTCCTTTGTGTTACAAGGAACCGTTGACCAGAAAGGAGTTCTGGAGTAAAAAAATTGAATCAAATGTGGTGAGGGATCAAAAGAATAATATAATTCTATCACAACTTGGCTGGACAGTACTTAGGTACTGGGAACATGAGATCAAGAAAAATGCCGATTTGGTGGCTCTGAAAATAAGGGACAGGATTGAAAAATCATGAAACAAGCCCTGCAAACTGTAATGTTTCTGATAATTTTTCATTTAACATGCCTGCCATTCTAGAATACACTTCTGTCAGGAATTGTCCTAGCAAAGGTGGAACTGCATTTCCTACAAGCCTGAAGGCAGGACTCATTGGAATACCAAAGACAAAGTTGTCTGGAAATGACTGGATTCTTGCAGCCTCCCTGACTGAGATGGATCTGTTCAAGGACGGGTGTATGTAAGAATTTCCATCCTTCTGAAGATGAGCAACAATGGTCCTTGAGGGCTCATTCCATTCCAACCTGAAGAATTTGTCTTTAAATGAGGAAGTTTTATATGTACTGTGTTTTCTACCCTTTACAACCTCAGGCATTCTCTCAACCAAGGATGCGTAATTTTCTCCTTGTCTAAGATTAGATATTATCCTCAGATCATCAGAGTTTGGGTTACGAGAAATGTGATCCGGAAATCCTGGGGATATTTTATCATGCACGGTAGTTACAGGAACAGCTTGAAGATTGGATATTGCTTTTTCAAGATTCGAATGTTTAATTGTGTCCTTTGCCTTTCTTACGACCGAATCCATCTCGGATGGCTTAAGGCTGTATTCAAGTGAAGCCATTATAAATGCACGTTTTCTCTTCTGTGGAATCCCGATATTATATGAATCAATAATAAACGGATCTAGAACGTTGTAACCTATTTCCGAGAGCTGCTCCTGTAGAATTTCAGTCACAAGTTTCCTATCTCCACTATGATTGATAAAATGCTTCTTCATCGCAGGAACGTTTTCGAGTATGATCAGTTTTGGTTTGATCTGGGATGCAGCTCTTGAAATTTCTAGAGGAAGAAAGTTTCTCGGGTCATTTGCGGAATCGTATTCCTTCGTGAAGGAGAGTGATTTCTTTGTTTTCATGCCTACAGATGAAAAACCTTGACATGGCGGTCCAGCAAGAAGAATGTCTGGTGCGTCTCCCACAATGGCTCGGAAATCCGTTATTTTTGTGACGTCTTGCTCATAGAATTTTGCATCGGGCCTGTTTCTGGAATAAACCTGCCTTGCCCTAGGATCATTGTCTATTGCTAGAAAAGGTCTAAAACTCGGTTCAAGAGAGGCAGAAAAGCCTCCTGCACCACTAAATAATTCGAAAATTGTTACCAATTTCTCTTTTTTTAATTTGTGAGAAAAAAAATCAAACACCTTACTATCTCCAGGTTTAGTTTATATTTAAGAGTAATGGTTGACATTAATTGCTCAAAAAATGATACTTAAGAAGATAAATTGATCATTCCCCGGTCCATCGTTTAAATTCTTTTGGAAGTAGATCAACTAACTCATGAGCTTCAGCTGATACTATATCATAAGTTCTTTCAAATTGTTTCAGAACCATTATAAAACGCCTGAAAGTTCCAGGTCTATCTTCTTTCCCACCAGCACCTCGCTTGGGTTTTCCACTAATTCTGTCAAGGTAAAGAGTTGCAGCAGCTTTAACCACTTCTGTGTTTATGTATGTAGAATTCCTTGCAGCAAACTGTTCCGAAAGTTCTCCTTGAACGTTTATGGGATTCCAAAGAAAGAGTGAGAGAGATTCTTCATCTTTATGCATAGCAATCAAATCATAAGGCAACCATACAAAATGCCTGTAATGTGTATTCCATTCTGATGAAAAAATATACCTGTAGTTCAAACCTGGACACAGTTTTCCAGATTTGTCTTTTGCAAGTAATTCGAACCAGAAATATCCAAGCCAAGTCCAAAGCCCTTTGTTATAAACTATTTCTTCCCTCATAATTCCAGCGTTTTCAAATTTGCTCAACAAATATTTCGCCATCTCCATTTTAGACTGAAAATAAGGATGTTGCTCTAAATCACACGGAACATGATACTCACTAGAGTAACCATCGTTTAATTCAGGTTTCTCAACTATCCTACCTTCTCGAAGATCTAATATATACTGTCTGAAAAGTTCAATTCCAGAGTCATTCATGACCCTAAGCCTTGTCGTTTCAATCACTCTCCGAGATATTGGACTTAAGTGGAAGAAACTTTTCTGTGAACACGTCGACAATTCTATCAACCATATTTAGTAAATCTTCTATCGTGACATCATCGATTTCATTGAATAATTCGTTAAACTCTTCGATTCCACAAGTTTCTTTTACAAACCTAATCCACTTGGTTTTCACGCTTTGTTCATCATCCTCATCTGGCATTTCTCGCTCAATTATAAAATATCGATATAGAACTTCTTTCAGGACAGCAGGTAATACTGAACATTTGAAGATATAATCGTGTTTTAATAATTCTTCCACTCTGTTAATCTCAGAATTTATCAGCAATACTGGCCTACCCGAGTCAAAGTCAAGCTTCCACACTTGCTTTATATTCTTAGTAAAAGTAACTTCAAGAAGAGGAGAGGTTCCCATTCTTCCAGAAGATCTGGGGAGACTTATTGCCGTAGATTTGCCAAGGATTCTCTTGTGTTCTTCACCTGTGGCAACAACTGATACATAAAAAGTTAATGAAGGAAAAGATGCAAACTCAGGCAGAGGTTGATCTTTGATCTTTGACGGAGACCCCACACTACCCATAGAAAAACGTTTAAATGCGTAGCTGCCTTTGTTCACATCAACATATATGGAAGCAGAAGAAGGGAACGAATATCCATTACCAAGAGTAACTTCACAACTAAAGGATACATCCGATCTATTAACGTTGTCGGTATGAATAGCAACCGAATCAAGTCTAATTTTCTGTCGTGACGTATAATTGAACCTTCTTATCAAAATTAGTCTACCTCCTTGAATTTATAATTTATGATCAGATCTCGTTTTGGATCAAATCCCTCTGCTGAAAGACGGAAATTCTGGACTTTTACCAAAATTTCTATTTTGTTATTATTGGTGCTTAAGATCTCTCCACCTATTACATCGACTTTGATATTCTCCCCAAAAACGAAGTCGAAACTATTATAATGATTGAAAGGACTTCCTGTGGAAATATCGTATGCTGCCTTCACGTACAAACGAATGGGAAATGCCGAATCCATAAGTTCTTTTGTGGAAAAAACCGTAAAACCTCCGCTAATTTTAGCAAGTTGAAAAATGGGTTTAGATCTTTCAATATTAATATCCGGATTTGGACTATTCCTTTCTCTGCCAATTCCACCTCCACTATCATTTATATAAAATATTTCTGCTAATATGTTTCTTTCTGTGATCTCTACTTTTTTAGAAAGCACTGACACTAATGAGGCAGGTAAACTTTTAATAAAATCAATTATTTTCTTTGGAAATAAATAGCTTTTTTCTCTCACCCTTTCAGATTTTGGACTCCACTGGGTGTGAGATGGGTTTTCAGAATCACCCAGAAATTCAGCGGAAACGTGATCGTTTACGATAAGAAGTACAACCCCTTCATTCGGTCTGAATGAAATACCATCTACCACATTTATACCACTTCTAACACAGTGCGTATTTTCCTTTTTGAAAAAAGTATCTCTAGTGATTCCTAAATCAACATACGTATTTTCAGCAGACTCGTCTTTTTTCTGAATATCAAACTTGACTCTTATCTTTATAAGACCTCTACCCAATGTATCATATCTTTCCTTCATTCTGTTGAGGTCATCTCCAAAACTGGAATCACCAACCTCAAGTGTTTGTTGCATTTCAAAGGAAAGAATGACATCAGGTTCCTTTGTCAATAATTGTTGATATAAGTTAAAAAATTTTTCATATCGTCTGTATCTTTCATCCTTCTTTGACATTGATCTCAAAAAGTCTTCTATGTTTCCTTTCTCGAGACTGTATCCAAGATGAGAAGGAGAAATATTGAAAGTCTCTATTATTATTTTGAGTCTCCCTTCTACTATAGAAAACAAGTAGTGCTCAAGGACGTTTATAAGTATGTCCTCGGATAAATTTAGACTTTTTGATATACTGTCAACCGGGTGCGGTATAATGAGGGAGAAACCTGGTAAATTATTTCTTCTCAAATTAAAGGTCGTGAAAAATGAGTTGATCAAACTGAGATCCTGAATAGGCTGATAATCTTCACTTGCAAATATACCATCCGACGTGAATCGTCTGTTATTTATCTTATGCGGTTTCAAAAGAATTCTTCCCATAAGTTTTGGTGACGAACCTGATTCCGTATTGCTTATGCCCCAAAAAGATTTCACCTTCGACGCCTCGAAAAATGAATATTTACCTATTCCCCACCTTCCTCCCTGTTGCATTCCTTTCCTAGTTGATCCATCAAGCCACCAGAAATTGAAAAAATTTCCGGATTCAGCATCATCTGCATCTTTTAAGGTACTACCCGTAAGTCCAACGGTGCCGAAATCCTCTATTGCAAGAAATTCAAATCCAGAATTTACCAATTCATGAGTTGATATACCTACCTCTGAAAGATGCTCTTCCATCCCCAAGAAGAGAGTTGACATTCCATGATGCACTCTACCGAACACGAATCTTACTGTTACTGAACCTTTATCTTTATCGGATGCGTCCAAAGAGTTTTGAACTGCTTCACGAATCACTGCTTCTAGGTTCTGTTGCATATTGAAAAATTCGGCTTCATGTGAAGTTCGAATTATCTCATCCATCTGACTCTCTCTAAAGTGCCACATTTTATTCTCCCAAAAGATTCTTTTTGAAACAACCATTATTAGAATTGTGAGTACTACGTTCAACTCTCATTAATTTATACATTTTCCATTCCAGATCATTTACAATGAATAAGTTCAATTCTTGCATTATTTTCACTTGGTTAATCTCCGATATTTTTCTTATGCATATCCCCAAAGATTGACGTATTGATTTACCAAAAAAAATTACACCCTCAACTTCTCTTGAAAGATTTATAGGGTTTCTTTCCATTCTCCAATTGTGAACCAAATTGCGAAATAAAAACTTTCTAAAACCATAGTTATTTTTCATCACGAGATCTATTTCTGCTATACTTTCACCTCTTTAAATGTTAAGACAATGTATTCGTTTCACAATTTGCAATTCTTTGTTTTACAAAGATTTATGTATATATATTTATCCGAAGATTCAACTAATTTCCTTGAAGATGATAGAATATTATATGCTTTAACTTGTAAACCTGTCTGATAACTTTTATATTTCATTGAAAAATATGAAAGCAAAAGAGTAAGATATTTCTCAGACATCGTTTTCAATATTTCTATACAAAACAGATGTTAATAAGTTTTACGATTTTCGTTTTGTCATGAAATGAAATGTCACCATCGAATTTCTCTTGCCCTAGAATAAATATTTAGTAAATACAGGTCAAAATTTAAAAAGTGGAAATTAGAACATAAGGTTTGCAATGAACAAATTAAATCAATTTCGAATTAAAGAGTGTGATCAAAGAGAAGCGATTCATTATATAACTTAGTAAATAGAAAGTCTTTGTACTGGTTTAATGCAGAAAATTAATTAGGATATAATTCCAGAACTCGTTTTATTGGCCGACGCAATTTTAATATTGAATTTATGTTAAATTTTATTCTTAAAATTAAATTGAAGTAAAATTAACTTCAAAAATTTGGATTGTAAATGTATCATTGGTAATTTTTCATATTAATTTCAAAGATTCTTTAATTGCTTAACCTGAGTGAAAAATTATATTTCACTTATTCATTATTCAACATTTTCCCGCATAAAAAATTTTTGAATGTAGACTAAACCGGATCTAAAGGTAGTATGGACATGAGTGTATGGAAAGTTAAAGGCGACAGTCATAAGGAACACAATATAGGAAAATGGAAACATAGCGTTAATTCTGCAGTCTCACACACATGCTATGAGACACTTCTGTGCCACAAAGCTTCTGAAGTCAGGAGTAAATCTCATGAAAGTGCAGATCCACCTAGATCACAAGTCAATTGGAAGCACTCAAAGGTTCACCCATCATATGAGCAACGAAATCAGACTATGAATATATGAATTGTGCAAAAGTGTTCTGGAACCCTATTTTCGAATTGATAGAGGAGTTAGCAATATGAAAGAAAAATCAATATTATAAGAATGAAAAACGGGGAGTCGCAGGGAGTGGGAGCACTGGGATTTGAACCCAGATCTGCGGGTCTCTTCCCGGTTCATAGTTCCAGTCAATCATCACGAATCAGAT
>JAKAYH010000482.1 GCA_021826835.1 Thermoplasmata archaeon
GAAATAAAGGACAAAGAGACCGCAAAGAAGCAAGTGGTTAATCTTGCATCATTCTTATTATTCAATCAGCTTTTATTCTACCACATATATAAGAAAAGGACAAATTCCAATACGTTGCCAGAATTTGGGGAAAATAAAGAAATCACAGAAATAAAAGATATACAATCATATTTCAATAAGATTACAGAAATAGATTATCAGTCCATCTATAAGGTAAACTTACTTAGCCACATTCCAAATCAGGATACCGTAATCGAAATAATAAACGACATCATTAAAGCGATTAAGCTCCTCAGGGCAGAATATATTACACACGACCTTGCAGGAAGATTTTTCCATGATTTAATCCCTTTTGAAGTTAGAAAAGTCTTAGCTGCTTTCTATACTCATCCAAATGCTGCTGACCTTTTAGCATTTCTCGCGATTAATTCATGGGACCAAACAGTTATTGACCCTGCTTGTGGCTCTGGTACTTTACTTGTTGCTAGTTATAAACGAAAGTTGCTGCTATATGAAAGCTCCCACGGTTTGAAAAGTCTTGATTTAGCTCATAAACAATTTGTTGAAAATGACTTGACTGGTATAGATATAATGCCATTTGCTGCACATATCTCCGCAATCAACCTTACAATGCAAAATATAGAAGAACGAACTAATACTATAAGAATAGCTACACAAGACTCCTTAGAACTTGCTTCTCTTCTTAAATCGAAAGAATTTCAAACTAATGGTATTGTCTTTAGTCCATATACCACCCAAATTCAAAGGACGCTAGACGAAATTGAATTTGCCAAGACCAAAAGGATAAAGGGAACTGTGTCAGGAAAGGGGGGAGGGTCGTCGTTCACACTGAAACCGGTAGACGTCGTAATAATGAATCCTCCATTTAGCGACCGGGAAAAGATGCCTGAGGAAATGAGAAAAAAAATAAACAATAACCCATTATCAAGAATTTGTGGAAATCAGGTGAACTTATGGGGGTATTTTCTGTCCTTGGCTGATTTGCTTTTAAAACCAAGGGGAATAATAGCAGCCGTAGTCCCTGTAAGCATCTCTAGGAGTCTTTCTACAGAAAAGATTAGACAATTTCTCATAGATAGATATCACATGAGAATAATTTTAAAGCCAATATATAATATAGCGTTTAGTGAAAAAGCAAGCTTTAGAGACGTGCTTCTAATTGCAGAAAAACGAAATAAAAGGGAGAAAATTGATAGCAACATTTCATTTGTTTTTTTGAAAAAGAATAAGGATTTACTATCGTACAATGACATAGTATCAATAGCAGACACAGTAAATAGCAACGCTTCCAAAGAAGGACTTCATCTAGACACACTCCTAGACATGTACGTAGTAAATGATGGAGAAGTCACAGAAAAAAATTTGAATCAATATTTATGGGCTTTAAATGTTTCTGATATCGAACCAGCTAAAAAATTCTTTGAAATTTTAACCTCGAAAAAACCTTCAAAGATTAAACCATTTGATATAAACAAGGTTAGCGATGGATTTCACACATCGCCTAAAGGTATATCGGAAGTTGTTTTCATAACTGACCCAACAACGGAAAATAGAACCCAGAGAGCATTTTTAATATATGATGGAAAAGAAGAAAACAAAATACGTTTTAGGGTGTCTGCCACTAACGAATTCTTATTCGTAAATAAAGGAGATACAATTAAAACTCTGAGGACGATTACAGGTGTTAAGTCTATTGACATAGCAAATTTAGCAGACAGAATCATTGTAAATGAATATGAAGGTTACAAAAGAGTTCTCATTCTTTCATCTTACAAAGAGAAATCGAAATTTTCATGGGATTATGTAAGACGAAAGACCTTTAGAAAGTACTCACATGTTACAATTTTTAGACGATTCAACCCATATTCACCAAATACTCATATTCTTTCTGTTTATTCCGAGGAACCATTTGTGCCACCTGACTCTTTAAAGATATTTAATTGTGATAAAAAGGAAGCAATTTTAGTTAGCCTCTTTATGAATAGCTCTATAGCAATGCTCTCTTTATTACAAAATCATCAAGAAACTACTGGACAATTTATAGATGTAAAAGAAGAAGATTTATCTAACTTTTATCTATTGGACCCGAATTCACTTAATGAAGGGGAATTACTCGCACTGTATCAATTGTTTGACGAGGTAAGAAATGCTGAGCTTCCATCAATATTAGAGCAATATGAAAATAAAGACGAAATCAGAGTTAGAATTGATAGGGCTATTCTTAAGGTGGTAGGTTTTACATCTGAAGAAATAGATTATTGGTTGCCAAAAATCTATACAATCATTTTAGAGGAGCTAAAGACTATGCGGAGTTTATCCACTAACTCTTCTTTCCAAGAAGTAACTTAAAATTTACACATAGGAAACACATCCTAGCTGATAGGATAAGGTACATAGGCAAGGAATCAAACAATCTTGACGAGGTATCTGTGCTAGGTATCGATGAGGATTCATGCCTTGAGTATGAGAACCTCAAGGAATTCTATGAATGGATTCTTTCATTGAAGCCTAAGGATGTTAGGGCGATGGGAATATCAAAGAAGACATTGTGGAATATCAAGCATAAGATTAGAAACAATGAGAATTTTAAACACAAATCTAAACCTCTGAGAACATTAAGAAAGCTTTACATTATGAAGTAAAGGGTTATGCTTAAAAGGTGTAAATTTCAGCGTTCTATATATATCCCCATGGGTCTAATGGGGCCGATCGGATTTGGACCGACGACCTCCCGGTTATCAGCCGGGTGCTCTAA
>JAKAYH010000483.1 GCA_021826835.1 Thermoplasmata archaeon
AAAACATAATATCTCATCCCACCATGTTTCCGGAACGAGTTCATGAAACCCGAGTTTCCGAAAGAACTCCCCCCTCTCTCGTATGGAGCTTTCAGATTATCGTTTTCCTGTCTGTCCTTCACCTATATCGAATTCGATATCGATTATTCAATTATAAACTTTCTTCAAAATTAAAGTGAAAAATCACCTAAAAGGTCGAGTTTCCCCCTAAAACGTACCCTCATAACAACTGTGACACTGGAAAGGATAGCAATCCAGATAAGCGCCCCATAGACTCCGTAAATATAAGGGGCAGAAAGGTTGAAGTATATAGCCACAAATACTGCAAAAATAAGAGATATTGTGGAAATAGCAGGTATCAGAATGTGCCTTGCGAAGCTTATCTTCTGCCCTGTCTTCTTCAGGTAAACATAGAGAGAAGTGTTGGTCATAATGTGTATCAGATAAGCCATTGGGCTCTCTAAAACCAGAAGAAAAAGAGATGCGAAGACCAGTGCGCTTGTAATCCCTTGTGACCTGTATAAAATCTGGAACCCTATTCCTGTAAGGACGACAACAACTATTGAAATAATGTAAACAAGCATAACAGCATTCTTTGGTGAACCGGACTTTGCATCAGTTTCTGACAGGCGCCTGTTGATAATTTTTTCCCTGGACATAGAAAACAGAACCCTTGTTGCATTTGTGCCCAGAGAAACAGTTGCGGTGAAATAAGAATTCAGAACCAGAATTATCATTATTGCAAGTATGATGGGATCAAGTATTCCAAAACTGTGCTGATATATGGTCACAACAGGATAAGGATATTTTGTGCTATCGGCAAATGAAGAAATTGAGTGCAGGCCGGTCCATGCAATAAGCTGTGCAAAGGCGGAAATAATGATCACAACCCCGAGGATAATTATGGTTAAGACAATTGCTATTGGTACATTTCTCTTTGGCCTTCTGGTCTCTTCAGCTATTGGAAGAGATCCCCCTATTCCTACAAATGCCCCAATAGAATAGATCATCATTGTTGCCACATATTCTATGTTGTTGCCCAACGGTGCAGGAGTGAAAGGAGTCAGCGTAAAATGGTTCCTGTATATGATCAACAGTGCAATTGATGTCACCAGGAAGAAAAGAAGCTCTATTACGATGGTGTAGCTAACGAATCTCAAGGAGGGCTTTATTCCAGAACGTATTAGGAACATTACTAAAGTTGCAAATGCAATAACGGCCGGTATCCACAGGTACTGGGAATAAGGTATTGATATGCCTAGTGAAGACATAAACCCATACAGAAACCCAATAAAACCAAGTACCCCAAATCCGGTGAAACTAAGGATAAGGTATGAAAGATAAAGGACTGCAGTCAGATAACCAAGTGTCTTTCCAAGCCCCCTAGAGACAAATGTGTAATAACCACCGGAGCTTGAAAGATGCTTGGAAAATTCATACATGGAAAAAGACATAAGAGAATAAACAACGAGGGAAAGCAGAAGGATTAGCGGTATGGCAAATAGCCCTGTACCATAACTCTGGAAGGTAAATGCAACAAGAGAGGCAATTGAAGTTACGTAAAGTACTATGGTACCACCAGGCGCATTCAGTGCAACAGCCTGAGAAATTGCGTGCCTGAGACCAAGCTGGTCCTTATTCAAGTGCTTTAAGGAAAATTCGCTATTCTGCACTTTTGTTCATATAGTTGGGAACTATTTGAAGCTATTTTCTCAAGAAACATGGTGCTCACAAAGACCTATTTAAAATAAAGGGTCTTTTCACGCCCTATACCTCATCTTCAAAGAAGAAATTTATGGAAAGCGTTTATGTTTAGTGATGCCCTGATAATTCTGATTTTCAAGTACCCTAGAACCATGACATTCAAGGAGCATAGCAGGTCATACAGAGAATTCCTATTATGATCCCGGGCTTATTACTTAATGCGAAAATGCATTCAGAAGGTGGAGTTCGTTCTTACCAGTTAGAAAGTTGCTTTTCATCCTCAGACATATGATAATGGGACCTTTTTTTGCATTCCGGACATTTTGCTGCAAACCTATAGGTTCCCTCACGAATTATTATTCCAGCTTCAGGATCGGACAAACTGTTTAAAGGATCATAATTGAGGTCAAATTCATGCCCACATTTTGGACATTTTAGATGGTAGTCCTGAGACATAACTTCTCTTTCAATGATAAGTTTACAGATATAAATTATTTTTCTATGACGTTATTAATCCTGAAGTTAAAACCTGAGTATGGCCAATTGAAATTAAAATTGGTCTTAACTGGACTTCAATTAATTTCTTTCTCTGATAGATCTAAAACACTGGAAAGCTGATAATTTATAAATTAAATTTTTTATAATATGCCTTAAATCCGGCATAATGTCAGGAAATTTGACTCATCGCCATTCAGAAAACAACTTAATCCTCAACTTCAACTGATTTGCTGAAAATCGCCTGATTACAAAGAGAGTGATGAAAAATGCAAACCAGAAAAGTATATCATATACAAGACTAAAAGGGTAGAAAATATAGGAAATTGTTGTATAAAATAACTCAGCTATCCTCAAAACACCGAATTGGAAAGGAATTCCGAATGATATATTGCTGGCTGATATTCCGAGAAAACCCAATGCTATCCCCACACTGACCAGTGCTGTTATTGCTGACATTAAAAATGAGAAGATGACAGCTTTTACAGCTGAGAATAATTTGCCATAAGAATTTATGACACAGATTCCATAAATCAGCGAGAAAAAGAATGCAACTGCGAATATAGGG
>JAKAYH010000484.1 GCA_021826835.1 Thermoplasmata archaeon
AATGGGGGCCACATATCTGCTTCAGAAAGCAAGAAAAGAATTTTCCGGACATGTTATTGTGGATGAGGCAATTTCCTCTTCTCTTCTTGTAAGAAAACATATGGGTTACTCCCCAAGATCATATTTTACTGCAAAAAGTGGCCAGCTTGGTTGGGGGATGCCAGCTGCAGCAGGAATATCATTGAAAAATCCCAGGGTTCTGGAAATAGTCGGAGATGGTTCCATAATGTATACTATCCAGACACTCTGGACGATCTCAAATTACAACCTTCCAGTAAAAATCCTAGTACTCGATAATGGCGGATACACAATTCTAAAAAGTTTTTCAGCAAGCTTTTATCCCGGGTTGGAAAAAGCACAATACTTAACATTTTCAAACAATATTTTGAAAATCGCGGAATCATTTGGTGTGGAATCGAGGGAAGCCGACCCTGAACTGAATGAGTTGAAATGGCTTTCACAGGGCGATTCACCAAAACTTCTAGTTGCAAAGGTGCCGAAAAACATTCCGAAACTGTTTATCTAATTATCAAATTTTCAACATTACTTTTTTATATGCCCTAATTTTACCTGGATATGGTCCATGCTGGAAAGGAACAGATAAATGAAATCATTAAGCTTTCTCAACTTAATGCAGAGAATTATCTCAAGGCTGTATGCAGCTACCTGTGTGAAAAGAATCCTAAATTTAACTGGACAGGAGTGTATATTCTAAATGGACAAATGTTGAATCTGGCTGCATATCATGGTGAAGCCACTGAACATGTTTCAATCAAACTCGGGGAAGGTCTATGCAGTCTGGCTATTAATGAGGACAGGGTTGTGAATGAGGCAGACGTTAAGGGAAATGGCAAATATCTTGCATGTTTTATCAATACAAATTCTGAACTGGTTGTTCCCGTGAGATATCAGGGAAATGCCATAGGTGAAATAGATATAGATTCAGATACCAAAGGAGCATTTTCAAGAGAGGATGAGGATTTTGTAGCTTTGGTTGCTGAACTCATAGCACCTGTTGTGAGCATGCTTTATGTTGAAAGCTGATTCACTCGACAGAGATGTCTTGAAAACACTCACGAAATTGTCTTTAATTCAGTTTCTCAGAATGAGTGGGGTATTTTTCATAATCCCTGTCCTTGCAGTTTATTCTGAAAGATTCACTGATTCAGGTATTCTAATTGGGCTATCCCTGGGAGCTTATGAAATATCCATGGCTCTTATGCAGATACCTTCAGGCAGGCTGTCTGATAAATTTGGAAGAATTCCTGTGATACAATTTGGCCTTACACTGTTCATCGTTGGAAATTCGCTCAGCTATCTTTCATTCTATTTCAATGGACTTGAAGGGATATACATTCTGATAATATCCAGGTTCATTGCAGGTACTGGTGCAATCAGCACACCATTGACTTCCCTCTCCCAGGAAATTGTGCCGAGTGACAGAAAGAATACAGCCATGGCCATAATGGGTGTTGGGATTGGATTATCCTTTCTCCTGGGTACTGCATTCTCACCTATCATATCTTCCCTTATACAGATCCAGAACATGTTTCTCATTTCAATCATATTAGGGATAGCTGCAATTCTTTCTATGCTAAATGTCAGGGAACACAGGTATGGCAGGATGGTAGAAAAACTGAAGATGGATAAGCATGTGATCCGCGTTTCAATGGGGGCTTTCCTGTTTTCAATTGCAGGTTTCATCATAATTTACTCTGATCAGATTTATTTCTCCTTTAAATTTGGACTTTTCAATTATGGTGTCATTCTATTTATTTCAGTTCTTTTTTCCGGGGTTATTGCAATATTTATTAGCGAGAGTTATGCACGCAAGAAAAATAAAAAGTTAATTCTATTGGCGTCTTTTCTCATGATCGCAGGCATCATAATACTTTTTGCAGGATTTCTAGAATATATTTCATTCCCTATGATTTCACTATTCCTTATATGCTATTATACGGGATTTTCTCTTTATGAAATAAGTGCCGTTCCTGCCATAACTGGAAAAATCAGGAGAGAAAGTTATGGTTCCAGCATAGGTATTTTTTATTCGATGCTGTTTTTAGGAAATGGAATTGGTGCGTTGATTGGTGGTTCTCTGGCAGGAGTTGGCAATATGCCAGAAAATTATGCTCTGCCATTCATTATTGCTCTTGTACTTTCTATAATCAGTACTTTGATTTTATGGCCCCTTTCCAAAACTGGAAACGATTCCTACAACCCTGGATGATATTGTACTGGAACCTATTGATAGAACAGTTTTTTTATGGGTATCGAGGATTGTAATGCTGCAATTCTTTATTGATACTCCACCTGCATCCTCTTCCTCTATTCCCAACATCATGCATACCAGTGCCTTTATGGGTAACATATGAGACACGAATATGTTCACCCCTTCATAAGAAATTATTCCCTCATATATCCTTCTTCCATTAGATTCAAAGGATTCTATCTCACCGCCAGGTTTATGAAATTTTGGGATATTTTCACCACTTCCGTTATTAAATTTTCCAAGATGCGTTTCACGAATTTGATGATCTATGATAATCTGTTTCCTGAAGCCCCCTTCCTTTGCAAGAATTTCACCAGTTTGTATAGTTCGTTCCAGAGGGCTGCATACAATATTTTCGACATTTTGCATTATTACTGACAGTTCCTTTCCAACAGCAACAGCCTGTTTTCTACCATGTTCCGTCAGAGGATATCCCTTTAGGTCATGTGAAATAACATTGCTCTTGTTTGCCTCACTTTCACCATGCCTGATT
>JAKAYH010000027.1:0-5037 GCA_021826835.1 Thermoplasmata archaeon
GAATAATACCATAACCAATAGTTGCCAGCAAAATAACAAATAACATCACTATGGTACGGTACTTTCTGATGTCCCAAGTAAATTCATAACGTGCCACCGCGAACAGACGCGATATCGTGTTGTTCATGTAAATTGTAATTCTATTAATGATATTTTATTGTTTTGTTATTTTTAAATGTGCTTTATAACTCACGCATATAGTGAAATACAGGAAGGGTTGTTGCCCTTTAAAACACTAAAACTTATCACAACTCCAAGGAATAAGGGAAAATAGGATATCGGACTGGATCAGCTTTCTTCAATAAACGAGTTCTATTATAGTTAGAATTGATAGACAGGGATTTTGTTCGAGTTTTAAGTGAATACTTAGTTATTAAGGACTAAACCCGTTTTTAAGGATGATTTGAAAGACATAAATTTAAACCTAAAGGTAGGCTTATTTGTAGAAAGAGTTATATTGAATTACGTCTATCAATTTTATCTTCGGGTGAACTATATGCAGGAATCAACCATCTGGACCTCTATTGAAAGAAATGATAGGAAACTGGATTCGTTGTTTGATTCTCTAGAGAATGCATATTCGTTTAAGCGGGTCATTCTTTTGAATGAAGAGGAGGAATATCAATATGCAATACACGAATTTAGAAATAATCCGTTTAAAAACATTAGATATGTCTCTGGTCAGATTGTAAAGTTTAAAAGAGAAAGAGAAGTAGACTCTTTTAATATAGATAATGATAGTATAACACAGGAGCAAACAAACAATCCACCAATCATAGGATACTCAAATTTCGTTGTTTTCAATAAAAATATCTGGATCGAGCAAAAGGGTAGAATACTAGGACAAAGACAAGTTCTGAACGCAATTTTAAAATTTTGTGAGGAAAAAATCAAAATAGAAAAATTAGACATAGATTTTGTCACAGATAGTAAGGCGATGGATCAATTTATTGAAACTCAAGAAAAAATAATACTAATAAGGTTTTCAAATATAATTCTCAATCCTGACAATCCAGATCGAAATATTCAAAGATTTGAAGAAATCATAAAAGATTCTAACAGTAAAAATACTGAGTTTTCAAACAGTTCAGGAGAGGGTATAAATAAGGAATCTAGCATTGTAAAAGGAGGACTAAAACTTGCCGAAATGCAAAAACTTAATGTTAAAATAGAAGGAGAAATTGGGGGGGAGAAACAAGAGTTTAATTCTTCAAAAGGAAGGAACAAGCAGAAGGAGAAGGTAAAATACGAGAAAGGAAAACGTGATGAGAGTGTAATGTCAAAACTAATTCAAAAAATTAAGGAATTGATTTAATTATTTTTCTCTGCTTCTTCCCAACTCTTCATTAGTTTCTCACTTTTTCTGGCAGCAGTTATTGCTATTTTTCTTAAAGCTTTAGTTATAAGGACGAAAGTACCAAGAAACCCATATATTATTGCAAATAATGCTAACGCTTGAATTGTAACATTATAATATACCATCTCTATAAAACCAAATAATGGGATAGATAGGAAGATCCAATACGAGGACCAGGAGGTTTGAAATAATAGATATTGATAGTTTCTAGAAGCTATTAAGGCAGATAGATAATTTTCGTCTTGGATTGAGTAAATTATTGCATATGTTGCTAAAATTAGGCCCAGAAGTGCAACATCCAAGCCAATTACGAATATTACTTCTGTTGTGCTCATTGGATGAAGTTTATGGAACAAAGTTAATATCGAAACTATTAAGAGTGAGATGTAAAAATCCAAAGATCCTCTAGAGAAAAAAATACCCCTAATGCCTCCGTTTAGGTGAAATAGGTAGGTGATTGAATAATATCTTAGGTTGTTATTTCGCATAATTTCATCTCATAAAATAAGTATATGAGAGTAGTATTAAAATAATACTTAACAGTTCTTAGTTTGGATTAACCAAAAAATATAGTGGATTGGATCCTTATCGTGCGGTCGAGAGTCCCATTAATACCCACCCCTAAATTGCACTCCGCAGGAGAGAATAATGTGCCCGAAGCGAACCGGAAGTCTTGCGAAGCAAGACCGAGTGGTGTAAGCGTTAGCGGTGGGTGGTGCGGAACACCACACATAAACCATAAATGGCCAGCACAGGACCTCAACTTGAGTGAACATAGCTAATGAAAGCTTTTCCAAGATGAGTGCGAGGCATAAATCGAGAGAGGGTTAGGGATGAATTTTGATTGGGAACTAAGCATGGAGTATTATGTTCGACTTGCAGGCGAGCTAAATGCAAATGGTAATTGGCGAAGGCTCAAAGAGAGGATTGCTAAAAGTCGGATGGAGAATTTGAGCCAAATCATACTAAAAGATATTAAAATCTGAAAGAATATAGAGTTATATTATGACCACAGCAAAACAGTCAAGGCTTGTAAGCATACCGAAGTCAGATTTGGATAGTCTTTATGCCACCATCGAGGCTCTTGAAAATGAGTATGTAATGGATCAGCTTGAAAGGAGCGAGAAAGATATACAAAATGGGAAAGTAAGGAACGTTAGAGAGTTTATGAAAGAACTCTAGTAATATTTCTTTGCTTCATCTTTGTGAAGGGTTGCTCTGAGCGTTACTTTCTTCTGCTCTTCATTTATTTCATTTCAGATCTATAGAAGCATCAGAATTTAGAAATGAATTATTTACTGTAGCTAGCTTGCCGTTAAAATAATTAAAGGATTCATTATTATGGATTATTTTGAATTTTAGTGTGTAAGAAATTGAGAATTTTTTCTATTCTACTAACTGTTTCTGGTTGCCAATTAAATCTTCTTTTCAATATTAGACACTCTTGAATAGCCAAGTTGAACTGAGACTTTTTAAATTCTATAGAATCGGAAGCTGCAATCTGTTGAAAAGAAAGAGCTTCAGAAGATTGAAATAAGTCTTCTAAAGACTTGTTCTCCCATTTTTGATCGATATCTTTTAAAGTAAAAATTACAGATGATACGAACTTTCCAAACTTTTTTAAATACCTATGCTTTTGTTCATTCCCTTCTTTGTCTCCATCAAGTAGTATAATAAACTTCTTCCCCCAACCCATATACATACTAATCAGAGCATCCATAGTGGATGCGCCAAAAGCGGGCATAAGGTTGATTTTTACCTCGTTATTAAGAATTACCTCGTTAAAATATTTTAGCGTATAGAAATCATTCTTTCCCTCTAGAAACACGCAGCTTGGGATCTTTTCTAATTCGCTTGGAACGTATTCTAATATATCTAGGACTGGCTGGAAATATGAAGTTTCTTTAGGGTTTTTAGAAACAAATGTTCTATAATGCTCAACGGTAACGTTAGTACTATTTGGGACATCATCTTCTGATGATTCTACATTAAATCCTCCGTTTTTGACAACATAAGTACTTTCGAGCCAGTTTGGGTTTATCATATAATGGCTGTGGGTAGTGTAAATTATGGTAACTTTATTTCCAAAATTTTCAAAATGTTTTAGTAGTTGATTTTGTGCTGAAGAATGCAGATTAGAAGCTGGTTCATCAAATAGGAAAATCAAACCTTTTTTTGAATCTGGCCTATAAGGTCGAAACTGCGTAAAAAGTAGGAAGGTAAAAAACCATCTGAATCCAAGAGACCGGTCCTTTACATTGTATACTCCGTCTGAAGATTCGATATAGAATTCAAGATATGCCCCCTTTATGCTGTCCTCTCCACTTTCGATCTTGATTCTAGATGCTTTGACTTCCTTTTTAAACATTTTATACCATGATTCAAATATTACGTTAGTGACCTTATCTTCCATTAACTGAATTATTCTTCTTAGGTTGCTCTTGTCGTTTTCGTTGTCACTCTTTATTCTGTTAATAAGATGTTCTTCTATTGTAACGTTAATATCTAAAGAATACAAGATGTCCTGAATAAGCTTCTTATAAAACTCCTCTTTTTCATCAGTTGATAAAATATCAATAGAAAGATATATTCTTGAAGGAAAGTCAAAAAGGAAATTAGGGAAGTATACAATGTCAGGTATACGTTTGTTACAGATCTTATCCAATTCTATCCATGTTTTTTTGTCCTTTTCATAGAGATTGACTCCAGTACCTTTAGGGTCATTTCTCTCACTGACCTTGAATCCAGGGCTCCAAGTTCTATTTATGTCCTTGAACTTTGAATTCTCAAAGTTATAAAACCTTCTGTAAATAGTGTTGGTAACGTCCTTTATTTCGGAATATTTTTTGTTTATATTCAAGTATTTGTTTAGCTCTTCAATGTCTTCCGATTCAAATTCTAACTCTGCACCGATTGTTATTGCTTTTCCAAAGTTAGCTCTTTCACTTAATGGTAAAAAAGCATTAGGGTCATTATCTATAGTTTTTTCAGGTTTTTCAATTGGTCCTCGTTCTAGATTTGGGTCAAAGTTACTTATCGCCTCCAAAATAGTAGTCTTACCACTTTCGTTTAAACCAACTAATGTATATACATTTGAAGAGGGGGATTGGTTCAGTTCAAAAGTCAATTTCCTTATGCCTTTAAAGTTTTCAAAATTAAAGCGTACAAATTTCATAATCTGATGCCTAAATATATAATATAATATCATTTATAATTTTATGCCATAAATAGATTACCACGTTCCAGTTTTTAATCTTAATCTAATTGTAACAAAACAAATTATGAACGCTCTTTTCAGGTAATAAGGAATACAAAATTTTTACATGACATTTACGTTTACGATCAGATCAGAAATACTGAACATAGATTTGAGACGTGAACTCTGGTATGCGATTATTTCATGATCAAAAACAAAGCCTACCTCCAATCTGAATGGTGAAAAACTCTATTATATTAACTTATATATAATAATAAATTTTTACCTATCAATCCAGGAATGAATAGAGCGAATGAAGTCATTTCGAAGGAGAACAAAAGAATGACTGAGTTAGGGATGCGAGCAAGTTCTTGAAGGAACTCTATAATACTTTATAGCACCATTTTTGTGTGCAATAGCTCCTGCGTTACCCTATTCTCTAAAATGACCTATTCTCAGTTATCACAATCCATGCAAGTTGCCT
>JAKAYH010000027.1:5047-12644 GCA_021826835.1 Thermoplasmata archaeon
ATAGACGATGAAAAGAATTGACACTCTTGTTCTATTCTCTCACTAATGTGCTCAAGCCGGTCCTTTTTAACAATATTCCTTCTGGAGAGTTCCTTTGCAAAAGATTAGGCAAGTTCCACTTTTTAGTTCATTTATCCCACCATATGCCGCCTTATTATGTCCTTAATATCAGAGGGTCTGAACGATACATCAGATTCCCATGGTCCAAATCGTCCGTCAGAGTTGACTGCATCGATCCACTCCTTTAGAGCTGTTCTTTTTGTTCTGTTCTTTTCATCGTCTATCCCTTTTACTTCTAGCACCAACATCTTCCCGTTGCTTAACTTAATAAGGAAGTCTGGATAATAACTGTGAACCACCCCTTTGTAAAGGTAACTTATGACAAACCCCAAGTGATCATTCTTGACCCAACTCAAAATTGCGCCATTATTTTCCAACTCATACGACTCTGATGCTTCCCATGCGCTGTCGTAAACAACATGGCTGATGTGGGACTTATTAGTCAGCTCACACGGCTTGCTTGTGTACCAGGTGATCATTTTTCCAGTGGACTTTATGGGCATTTCCTTGTCAAAAATAGGTACCAGTTTCTCGGTATTTTCTGCACGTATTGCGCTGAAGAGATGCTGAACTATCTTGTTCATGTTTAATAGGATTAGAAGCCTCTTTTTTAGATTCTCCCTGTATGATTCACTCTGAATAACAAGCTTATCTGAATCCAAAAATGCCTCGACTATTCTTATCAACTGTGCTATTAAATATTCCTTGCTACCTGGCCACGATGGTTGCATCTGATCAAAAACATCTCTTGCGGCCTCAAATATCAATCTCTGCTTTCTCAAACTCGTGATCAATTTTTCAACCTGATTGTTTGACAGGTCGATTACTTTCAGTTCCTTTGTAACATCAGGTTTACCCTCGATTATCTGCGCCAATTCGGCTTTCAGTGGTGTGTCTTCAGGGTTGAGCTGTAGTTCTTGAACTTTATCAAGATCGATCTTTAACCTTGGAGTGTATGTGTGATTGATTCTCAGGACGTTTGGCCAGGTCAGTTCAAATTTCTTCTTATCATCGTCAACATGGACTCTTGTCTTAGGTGTAGGAGGGGGCGGAGGGATACCACCCTCCGGACCAACACCCTCTCCTTCGTGTGGGAGGAATGTGAACGGCACACCAAACACATTAACGTATTCTGGCTCGAAAAGACCAGTCTCTTTATTCACATCATAGGATGTTCGTCTCAAGCCTCTTCCCACTACCTGTTCACAAAGTAGCTGACTTGTGAAGGCCCTCAGTCCCATGATGTGTGTTACAGTCTTTGCATCCCAGCCTTCTGAAAGCATTCCGACTGAGATAACATGTTGAATTTTTTCTCCTGGATGCCCTTTTTGCCCTACCGTGTCTACTTTTTCACGCAGTTCTTCCGCCATTGTTTTCTTCGAAGCACCACCCTTGACATTAAGCCCAGATTCAGCCTCGTTAAGCACTTTTGTATCTATTTGAAGAGTAGCATCGGGATTTTGCAGTTCCTTGATCATGATCTTTCCTTTATCTAGTGAAAACTTGACTCTGGCAGCAGTTTCGGTCCTGTTACATACTGATATCATCACAGGAGGAGTTTCAGCACTATTCTCCCACAGTTTAAGCGTCTCAAGCCAGTCAAGGCCCAAGAAGTAGTATGCTTTTGTTACGAGGTCTGGTAAAGGAACTTCTTTCCCTTCTGCTTGATTTAAATTTGACTTCACTTTCGGATCAACATATATATGGTAGAATTTTGATTTCATTGTCTTGGCGTTTGGTGTTCCATCATCTCTGACAACAACCCTAGGGGTCTTTACAAGGCCGGATTCTATTGCCTCGTTTAGACCAAAATCGCTTACAATCCACCCAAATAGTGAGTCTTCGTCTGCTGTCTTTCCAGAAGGGAGGAAGGGAGTAGCTGTGAAATCAAAGCATCGCATGATATTTCTAACATTATTGATTTTGTCAAGGCCACCTATCCATACAGTGCTCTCATTGGCACTGTCCTTCATGTCTCTCTGCCTTACGTATTTTCCAAGAGCTTCTGGATTAAATCTCCAGGCGTGATGCGCCTCGTCATTTATCACAATAATATTTTTTGCATCTTTCAGTTCGCCAAGCACTTCTCTTGCATAAGATTCATCACTTTTCACACCACGCTTGTCGACACTTTTTTTCCTCTTAACCTGGTCTTCCGTTTCCCATTCGAGAAGGTGCCAGTTGATAATTTTGACATGTCCACCGCGGAGCTTGTCATACATTCCAGAAGGAATCAGATCAAATTCTATGTAGTAGTTGCTTCCCTCTGAGGCCGTTGGACTGAGGACTTGGAGTCTATTTCTTACCGTAAGCCCAGGCGACACAACAAGGATATCCTTGGAGAATCGTGTGTCTTGTCTGTAAGTCATCTTATTGATGATCTGCCAAGCTATGAGCATTGCCATGACAACTGTTTTCCCTGTCCCTGTGGCCATTTTAGAACATAACCGCTCTATGTTACCACCATCACCCTCTAACTTTATTCCTTGTTTCTCCGTGGGCGGAGCCTCTATGAACCATATAAGTGTTTCAATTGCTTCAAGTTGGCAGAAGAAGAGTTTTCTGTCTCTGTCCGGTTTCTTCCAATAGTCCAGCAACTCCTTTGTTACCTTTGTAATACCTTGATATCCTGAATCTCTCCACTTATCGACTCGTTCCCTGATTTTGTTAACTTCAGGCAGCTCTACAAAGAATCCGGGATCATCAAACTTTTCTGATTGTTCTGAAGCTTTTGTATATCCTGCAGGACGTCTTCCTTCAACCAGCTCAAATTTTCGCTCATTGCGATCATATTTGAGGTGCTTGTCTGGCTTCTCATAAGGGCTGTTAATTATTAGGTGCTGTACCTTATCGTAAGTCATTAATCCACCTTTAAAACTCTCAAAGATTCAATGCCACGATCATCAATGATCTTTATCGCAATTTGCTTGTTTCTGCCGGCTTTGAATGGTAAAGACTGGTTGCCAGAATAGCTAGAAATTAGATCTTCATCAACATATGCCCGAAGTGCTTTAGTGAGCTTACTCCAACCACCGTTCTCGCCCTCAAGAGGGAAGAATACCTGTCTGGGATAAAGACTCCTGCCGTTATAGTCAGTATCCAATTCCCACATAGCAATATTTGATGGATTTCCAGACTTTATTTCGCCAGTCCGAGTATCGTAGTAATCAAAGCCATTCACTGTTACAATGTATTTTTCTTCTTTTCTTGTCAATTCGATATCCGGCTGTCCAATGAGCCAGAAAGACGATTCCTCATTCGCCTTCTTTTGCTTAAGATCTTCTGTCAAGAGATCTGTATTCATCTGGCATTTTATAACGGAAACTTCAGGCCATTTTAGTTCATCAATATCCTTTGCCGCCTCAGGATCAAACTGGAATGAAGCAAATATAACGAGCTTGGGCTTGGGAACTAATTGCTGTGCTTCTTCGATAGCCAATTCAACCTGTCTTTGTTCTAATGGAGCATAAGTGGGCCCAAAAGAAATTACTGCTCTCTGCCCGTCTTCTGTCTCCCCTTCAGCTTGTAACCACTTCGTCCCCTGTAATATTCCAATTCTTACGAATTTGATGTTTTCTTTTCCCTTGACACTCCTTATTCCAGTTCTGCTCAATTCATCAATCCAATCACTCTGTCTTATAGTTTCTCCAGTTCTGGGAATTGTGTTATCTGGGTCTTGGGCACTAGAATTTTCTTCAACTTCTTCCAGATTTACTACACGCTGTGACGGCACTGCTTCAACGGTAAAAGGACCAGTCACTCTTTTCTTTGTGCGGTCGATAATAGGTTTGTCATACAAAATTTCCTCTATATGAGGCTCTTCATTCGCGATAGAACTAAGTGTGATGTGTGGTACTTTTTCATAATTAAAACCGCTCGAAACACCTTCATCCTTATGTGCTAACTCGTAAAAATCAAATATGGATGTCATCAATCTTTGCTTTGATAAAGTTATTGAAACGCGAGAGGTGTCGCATGTAATCCATCTTCGACCGTACTGCTCTGCCACGTATGCCGTTGTGCCACTACCGCAAGTTATATCCAGAACAAGATCCCCTGGATCAGTTGTCATCAGAATGCAACGCTTAATAGGAACTGTGCTAGTTTGGACAGCGTAAACTTTCTCCTTAGAGAACGTTGAAATTACGGTCCCATTCCAAACAGTGTCATATTCAGTATACTCAAAATCTGTTTCAAACCGTTTAACATATTTACCATATATTCTATCTGATTTTCTTAGATTTTCTATTTGACTTTTTGTCCAATTATCTCTAAACTGAGCTGCCTTGAATCTCCTATTTTTACTGTCAATATTATTAAAAATGTTGGCCCGCTCTTCCTGTGTATATTTTCTAAACAGGTGTCTTACCTTTGGGTTATCAGTTTTTGAATACCAGATCAAGTAATCATGCAATCTTTGGATGGTCTTAGTATTCTGATTTGTAGCTGTTTGATACGTAATGATCGCGACGAAGTTCTGATTTCCGAATACCTCATCCATTATTTCTCTAACATGATGCAAATTCTCATCATTCATTTGGACAAATATACTGCCAGTTTCAGATAGCAGATCCTTTGCTAGAAGCAATCTGTCTCTTAAATAGGTCAAATAAGAGTGTATTCCAAGTTCCCAAGTGTCTCTAAACGCTTTTACGGTCTCTGGTTCCTGTGTCAGATCTTCAGCTTTTCCGTCCCTAACATCTCGCTTATTTACAAACGGCTGAAAATTAGAACCATACTTTATCCCATAAGGTGGATCTATGTAAATCATCTGAACCTTTCTAGCCATACCTTCTTTCTCAAGGAGAGAATTCATAACAATTAAAGAGTCTCCTGCAATCAATCTATTCGACCAGCCTTCAGAGTGTTTGTAGAATTCTATTGCTTCCCTAATAGGAAGATTGTTTTCTGGCTCCTCAAAATAGTAGAACAAGTTTCTTTGGGTATCTGGCTCCTTATTTCTGACTGCTTCAATTATTGTTAGAGGATCGATTCTTTCATGAACGTGTAAAGATACTGTGTCCACTTCAAAGCTTGTTCCTTCAGTTTTTCCAGCCCATTGCAACTCGGGATCCAAGTGTGGATCAAACATATACGTCTTCTTCCCGTTAATTGGATCAGTTCCCGCTGAAACCAGTCCTGTTTGTGGGATATTGAGTCTCTTTTCTCCTTCAAATGTGTATTGTGTCAGTTCATCTCTATTTTCTTTTTTCTCACTTTTTCTAGCCATTAAACTCCCTTAATAATTGAAATTAATAACCGTCTAGTCCATATAATTTTTTCCTATCTTTATAGATGAAGGAAAATGTTAGATTGACTGTTTAAAAAATTTATCTTCAGGGCTGGAAAAAAACAAAGATGTTATTATAAAAATATTCAACATTTTTTTTAAATCTTCCTTTTGAATAATAAATTAACAAAGTTTGCACAATTTATTACAGAAACAATTTTATACAGTCAGCACTTATAATATATATGATTAAATATTGTGCCAGATTCTCTTTAGAGCCCGTTGGGCAGGGGCTTTTCTACACTGGAAAAATTGGTAGCTTTAATATGGTCTATGATTGTGGTTCAATGAAAGCTCTAAATAAGATATCCAGTATTATAGGAGATTACAAAAGCAGATTGGGGAATTCTAAAATTGACATGTTAATTATATCTCACCTGCACCTGGATCATGTTAGTGGGATCGAAGAATTAATGAAAAATACTAAAGTCAGATATGTGTTCTTACCTTACCTGCTTCCAATTCAAAGACTTCTTTTGGCTTTAGGTGGGCATGCACATTTAACTGAATCATACTTAAATTTACTTATCGATCCGGTAAGTTACTTTTTGGAACTAGGGGCTGATAAAGTTGTTTTAATCAGTGGTAATAATAGTAAAAATGACGAAAGGTATGAAAGAAATAATGATGAATTTCCAGGTGGTGAGTTTGATCTGAGTTCCGAAGATTTAAATGATGAAGCAATTAAGCTTTCTGATAATGAAGATCTTAGAAAGATGATTAGAGATTATGATAATCAATTGTTTGAAGAGAATTTTGAGGGAAAAATTTTATTAAAAAACCATACTGGATTGGTTACTTTAAGAAAGAAATGGGTTTTCAGGTTTTTCTCCCCTCCAACAAAACAGAACTTATCGCAACTAGAAAAATGTGTTAAACAAATATTACCGAACACAGGAAATATAAATAATGTAATGCTAAAAAAAATACTTTTAAATAAAGGCCATTTAGATAAACTCGAAAAATGCTATAAAAATACTTTTAAAGAGCTAAACGATACTTCCTTAATAGTTTTCCATGGACCAACTAAAAAGCAAATTCATTCACTCTTATGCCCTGCAGATTCCACAAGAAATATGCCATCAAATTATTATTTTTACCATTGCAAAACAGAATTGGAATCCAATGTTAAATTTGGATGGGTATTAACCGGAGATGTAAACTTCAAAAAGGTATCGAGTGCATTTCTTAAACATTTTAGTGATTGTCTTGATCAAATGAACAATTTGCTTATTCCTCATCACGGATCAAAAGGAAATTGGAATCTAGATATAATGAAACACGTTGTGAGCCCTGGTCATTGGTTTGTATCATTTGGATTGGGCAATAATCATCATCATCCAAACGCTGATGTAATATCAGATATTGTTACTAGTGGTAATTCAGTCTCACTTTGCAATGATATTAATAGAATTGACCAATACGTTTTTCCGTGAAATAGATGTGACTTGCTCTAAGAAATGTTTCATTAAAAAGAAAAGTTAATTTGTATTGGATGTTTTAACTAGGAGAATGCGATCTTAATTCTGTCTTCCTAACCTCTCTCTTTCATTTATCAATAGATCGGACAATGTAGACCTGATACATTTAGATTCGTCTAGTTTGTTAAACAACTTTAAATTCACTATAGTAGGAAATTTGGTGTACGAGGAAATACATTGCAGAGGTTATTTCCAATTAACAATTTGGTGATTTGAGTATCTATATTCCATATTCAAAATACTGAAACCTCATAATTCCTATTCCATTGTCAGAGAAGTATACACGTTCTTAGACATACAGATATTTTTATTGTGTGGTATTGAGTTTAGCAGTTTGGCCAGCAATATCAGGATTAGAAATTGAGATATTAAGAATAATTATAAATTTGTTTGTACGGAAAGAGTGGGACAAAGAAAGTATGATTTACAGCCATTGGAAATATGCCAACAAAGAAATGGTACAAGTCTCTGTTCAACATTGTATCATTTAATTCTTTTTTGAACGTATGCATGCACATTCAAGGGAAACTAAACTTTAATGTCCATGAAGAATTGTTGGAGGAGGCACAAAGATGCAGAGTTAAAATCTCTAAATTTCTTGAATAAGCAAAGGACAATAAACTTAGGAATGATTTTGAGATTTTCTCATTTAACTGAAAAATTCAGAATGGACCGGTCGGGATTTGATTAATGTCTTAAGGGAATACTCTGAATCCTGATGAACTATGTCTCTTCAAGTGGGCCCTCCAAAGCCCTGGGAAAAAAT
>JAKAYH010000485.1 GCA_021826835.1 Thermoplasmata archaeon
CCGATCTCTTGTCGGCATGGTCTTCGGGAATCAAGTAGGTTCCAAGGAAGAGATCGAACTCTGTGATAGCACTTTTTTGCAAGAGGACGCCGATATATTGGATGTGATCGATGGGTTTAAAATAAATTACAAAAATGCTAGAGAGAAAGATAAGGCTGGATTCTTGATTCTTGGTGGTAAAGAGGAGCCTTTAGGAATGCTAACTTTTGCTGACCTGAATAGTGAAGAAGTATCTGCACTGGTCTGGAGAATAATTAAAAGTGTCGAAATTGCCCTCAAAAAGAACATTGGTGAAATAACGTATGACATGATAGTCAATTCATTAGATTTAGGAAAGGCTGAGAGAATAAGAAAGTGGGTTGAAGAGAACCAAGATAATAGACTGGATCTAGGGTTTGTAAATTACCTTTCTTTGAGTGACATCAAGAAAGTTGTAAAAAAGTGGAAAGGGTGTTTCCCAGAAATGTGACGGATCACAAACGGACATTTGACAGGGAAGATTATAAAGTTGAGAAATAAGGTTTCTCATCACAGAGTTGGTAAGAGTCTGCTTACAAACAGAGAAGGAATATACGAATTGCATGAATCCTTGAAAGGTCTTGATTTTCTCTATGCAAATATAAGTGGGAAAACTAATAGAAAATGATGACCTCTTTTATCAAAGTTCTAAAGGCCATGGCTAATTACATCTTTCAAGCACCTTAAGTTTATACTCACGTCGATGCTCACTTGCATTACACTGGATTCAAAAGTGTCAATACTGTATCTCCAACTTCACAAAAATTTAGGCTATAATTAACTTTATAGCTGCCAAGCGTCTCATGCCTGATCTATCAGAAAGCTATTAGTGATATTGTGACTCTCTCCCCCACACTTACAAGTTCTGAGATAAAACTGTACATTATTTTTTTATCATGAAGGATCACTTAATAAAATAGATCAAGCCTCCATTGTGTGCAAGTCTCTTTTATCCCCTCTTAATCCCATTAGTAATCTTCCGAGTTCTACAAGCCTATGAAGAATTATAATTGCCACCATTTTAGTCGTTTCTGTATCAGATAAATGCTCCTCATGTAAGATATCCCCTACTATTTCTTCAAATTCAGTTTCAAACATTTTGTACGATTCTGTTTCCCTTTCTAATAATGTTTTGTAGATGTACACGGACAAAGTCGATAATCCACTTTTGCCATATATTTCTTGTAATCTGATATCAATTGTCTTATTGTTGAGTAAATCGTTTAACTTTGAATTTCTAACTCTATAGATCAGACCCTTTTCTTGCAACTTTTTCCGAATTATCTGATAAAGTGATACACTCCTGTCCAGTAGAGTAACCATCATCTTATGCATAGCAAGATTTTCTTCGCCCCGGTTTCTTAATGTAGCAACTATTTCGAGCATTTGACTCCTGCTAAAATTTTCGGACATTATTGTCCTAATTGCGTAGATTGGATCATCTTCATGAATTTCCTCCAAAGAAATTGTGCCTCTTCCTAATTGCTTGAAGAACCTGTTTGAAGGGAATATTCTAATGAGATTGGCGGAGTATGTACCTTTTCCCACTTCCCCATTCTGATTGTCGACCACCAGGAAATTCTCTACAGCCTGTTCATAAGCTTCTCTGAAAAAAGCTGCAAAATCTTCAAAAGGCATCCTAAACGGGACTAGACCTACCCTAACAGATCTACCCATTATCGTCTTTAAGGAATCGTCAGTTGGTTTTAGGAGTAATTTGTTGTAACCAGTCAACCCTCTTTGCTCCCTGATTGACTCGAGTGCTTCTGGTAGGTATGTATCTATTACTTGAGATATGACTTTCTCATTATATCCCCCCTTGCTCGTTATCATGTAAGCAGAAACTAATTGCATATTCAGTGAGTCCATGAATAACCTGTCTGGGAGTTCCAAGTCCAAGAAATCCCTAAAAAAGGAAGATTCCCCGATGTCCTCCAAGGTTGCGTTCAGTTCAGTTAGCATCCCAGACTTATGGAGGTTTTCATCAATAGAAGCAAAATCCTCAGAGTATAGTTTACTAAGACCAACTGGTATACGCCCATCTTTCAATTCACGAGCAAATCTGTATCTCTTATCCTCGTCCTTTATCGAACTTACATCATATTCTTCTATTACCTGGATCATTCGTTTTGGCTTATTCAGAATACCGGAATCATACTCATCAAAGCTTTTCGTATAAAGATATAAGATGTTGGTTGCCGTATCACTCTCCCAAGCACGCGTGCATGCCCATTGTCGCACCCTGCCTTTATTATTTACTTGATACAGGGCGTTCATGGATTTCTCGATATCCGATTCTCCAACCTCCATGAAACGGTCTTGAAAATTTCCTTTTAGGCAGTAATGCATTAATTTTTCCTGCAATTCTTCGAAAGTTTTGTCAATATCATCAATAAACAGGTCGGATAGTGTACTAAAATTATCCGCTGACAAGTGCCTATCAAATTCCGTACTGATAAACTGAAGCATCTGGACATAATCCTGATACACTTCGTTTAGCCAGTAGTGTATCTTTACCAATTCATCCTGGACAAATTCCCGCTTTCTATCAAGGATGAATGAAAGACTTTCAACTTGGAGAGACTTATCAACCTCTTTGAGCATGGGTACAACTCTTCTTTCGATGAAAAACAATGACAGATCTTCGAGCAGATTCTTCTCAATTATTTCGGACAAAACAAGGTTGGAATTTTTCGTATCATTCAAGTAACTATAATAGAATAATAGAGAATACATTTGTTT
>JAKAYH010000486.1 GCA_021826835.1 Thermoplasmata archaeon
ATCTCTATATCCATACAATGAAGACGAAAAAAGAGTCTTTACCGAGCCCAACCATTTCATTATCGTAAATGGTAATACAATAATATCTGAATTAAATGTGAATGGCTTCAGAACTCGCCCGTATTTATATAAAGTTCTGAAAAAAGGTTTAAGCAAATTGGTAAGTGAGAGCGAAAACGTCCATGATGGAAAAAACGTTATAGATTTCTCAATCGTCCCAATCCCAGATAAAAATTTCAAGGAAAAAATTGGTGAAATAAGTAGAGTTAAATCAATGAGGTTAGATATCGCTCCAAATTATGGTCATATTCTTTCTGCAAGTAAAAATAGTATACTCAAAAGACTTAAAATTCCAAAACTTATTGAAAAATCACATGTAGTGATCTATTTTTCAGCTGGAAGGAGAAAGGAGACTAAAGTTAAATTGGCCAAGGCCTTCAACTCGTTCAGAAAGTCCATTATAGAAGGAGAGGAATTTCAGGAGGAATTTCTTGAGTCTTTGGTCGTCTCAGGTTTTACGAAGAATGACGAACAAGTGCGTGTAGACCTTGTAGAAGATTTTCTTCACGTTGAAACTAGGGCTGCTAAGATGTCTAATAGGCGAGGGGTTGATACAAACGATATGTTTGCAAAACTTGAAAACGCTTACGAGGAGAACATGTCATATATCGATCAATTCATCCTTTAATTGATTGCAATGTTTCATGTTCTAAAGACACGAGAGGTCAAGGTTTCCTTTCTCATCTCTATTCTTGTAACAATTCTCTTTGTAGTAGTCTTAAACCATCTTAATCATGCTAACTATGTTAAAATTTCAGATGGTCTGTTAGAAAATATCAAACTAATCGCAACAATCTCCGGAACCCTTGCTGGATTTTTTATTACTGCCCTATCCATACTTCTTGTATTACCTGAAAGGCAAACATTGAGCCTTATAAAAAAAGCAGGCCATTTCGAGGATTTCCCAGGTTTCATGCTATTGTGTGCTGTTTATTTCTTTCTTACAATGTTAGTAGCTTTTGTTTACATAATTTCCGGTTTTTCTAATTATCTTTATATAACAATATTATCGTTTTTAATTTCTGGCGCAATACTAAATTCAGCACTTTCTATGATCATTTTGGCATTCCTTGTCGATTATGCGTATCAATAGTGGTAAATTTGCATATTATCAGAAGCTCCATTTTGATTTATGGAATGTGGATGTAATTAGTTATAACCACTAACATAGCTATGAAATGTTGATGAAGCAGATTGTTGAGAACCCGGAGCTGAAGGAGAGGCTCCAGAGGGAGCTGATTAAGGAGGAGAAGTAAGGGGACCAGTCTTGAATTTGTTTCAGGTTTACACTAACTGTTTAAGTAAAAATATCCTCGAATCCCCTCAACAAATAGTTTGTAAATTTGGAAACCAGAAATACCAGGGAAATATGAGATTTGATGCTTCACATTAGAATTTCCCAGCAGAAATATAGAATTTAGTTGAAATCGCTTGTCCCATTGGTTCTCATGGTGAAATTACCCAAATAGCCTTCAAAAGAACCATTATATATTAAGAGAAGTTAAGAAGTTGTGAGTTTAACTATTTCCTTGGCACCATTTCAGACACTTATCTATATCTTCCCCACACTACTATTTTTTATTAGTACAATGTCCAGAATTATGCTGACCTTTTCTACCAAGAGTAACATTATTCAAGAAGTGTTTGGTTATACTGAGGGGTTGCTCACAGATACCTTTAAAACCGTAACAAATAAAGAAAATATTGACTTGAATGCAATTTTAACTCAGACTTTAGCTAAAGCAACAAACAAAGCTCAAGATCAGAAATCAAGAAATTTGTTTCAAGATAATGTTCTTGTTAATCAGGAGAAAAAGAGAAGAAATTCTCATTTTCTTTATGGTCTCTTTATTGACTCATTAGCGCTTTCCGTGGCAAACGGTGTTATAATAATGTTTGAGGCCCAGAGCCTTTTTTATGGCTTTATTTTATTGTTCTTAGGAGTGGTCCTTTGTTCGTTTGGATTCACTGCATTATATGTAGACAGACTAGCCTTTGCAACGTTCTTTGTGCTTGTTGTAGTTTTTGTACTTTTTCTTTCAGAACTCTTTTATTTGATAACTTCTAGCCCTGCTTGGCTATACAGGATTCCGGAATACTTTGCAATAGGTACTGCCATTATTGTATTAATTGCAGTACTCGTAGAAAGAAGAAACAAGAAGAAAAATAAGCTGGAAGACGCGCCTACGGACAATGGCAAAGTTGGATAGATTTATGGTGAGGATACAATATTCCAAAAGTCATTCATGATTGATAGGATGCGTTACATTGTGTACTACAGTGCAATGAGGAAAGCATAGGGTATATAATCATTCTATTCAAGGCTCTCGGAGGCAGAGAAAAGGATCAGGGGCATGGGAAGGTACATAACGCTTAAATTCACCGGATCAACATTCACATATTCACTGAAGCACAGAGCAATACAGTCCCACACACCACGCATGGGATTCTTCATACTACTCACAAACACCATGATCAGAGAGGCGGATATCCTGCAGATATACAGAAGGAAGGATGTGGTTGAGAAGGCATTCATGCATTCAAAATCCGTAATGGAACCTCTGTATGCACGTACAGGGGAGGGGTCAAGGGCGAGGGTGTTCCTCTCCATTCTCGGATATACTATCATGGCAATGATTGCATACAGGTGCGGCCTGACATACAACCGGACTCTGGAAACCATAAGAGGCATCAAGGA
>JAKAYH010000487.1 GCA_021826835.1 Thermoplasmata archaeon
AGATGTTGGTACTGCAGCTTGTTCCTTCTGTACCAGTTCAAGCCTTATCCTCGATGAGTGAGTCTGTTCAAAATTCACAATCTGTAGATTTACCTCATCAATTACATTATCAATGTCAATGTCAGGAAGAATTCTACAATCCATGTAAAAGACGTCTCTTCCAGGGATTGTATTCACATTATCAACATTCTTCTCATGTTTGGTTGGTTCAAAAGTCGAATATGGATAGTTGAAAATATCATTTTTTCCGTTGTATTTTTCATGAAGCATTTTATCCAACCCTAAAATAAACTCCATTCCGTCTCTTGCGGAATTGATGCTATTTTGGGGCATGCTTGCATGATACTGCTTTCCATTAACCGTAAATTTCATCCACAATATACTTTTTTCCGCAATTTCAATATCCATTCCTGTAGATGAACCCGCATCAGGAACAAATATAAGATCTTCCTTCCTGAATATATTTTTTTCAAGAAGATACTGTATTCCCCACTGGCTTCCAACCTCCTCATCTGCAACAAAAGCCAGTCCAAGACTATATGCCTGATCATTTTCTTTTCCCTTTAATCTTCTAAGGAGAAGCATTGATAGGAAAATTGCCTGACCGTCATCTGAAGTCCCCCTTCCATATATTCTATCACCATCAACTGTTACGGCAAATGGATTCTTTGTCCATAGTTTAAGATCTCCTTCGGGTACAGTATCAATATGTGAAACTATCCAGACAGTTTTTGGTTTATTCCCGATTTTAAGAACTACGCTGGGCCTTTCATATCCAAAAGTATCCTTTACGCTATACCTTGTAAAATTTAAATATCCCAGTTCCTTAAGAATTGATTCGATTACTTCCACACGTTTGGTTTCTCCTTCACCCCCGGATGCAGGACTGATAGATTTAACTGGAATAATTCTATTTGCTAGTTCAATTATGAACTCTTTCTCATTCATATCAAATAGGGACATAAATTCAAGATACAGAAGTTGGATATAATTTTTTTACTGATTTCCTTTTGTAAAAAGTCTTCACAACTATAGTATAAGCGTACCACATTCGAAAGATTAATAAAAAAATTCAACATATGGTAAATATGTCTCAGAATACAATGATATATACCATACTTACCCTTGCAGCAATCCTCCCTTCAATGTGGGCTCTTTTAATGGTAATTAACCCAATATGATGATTTTGGGTGAAAAAATTGGGTTTTCTTTCTCAGATAAACAATATTAAGGAACAGGTTAATTTTTCTGAATCGTTTAAGAGAGGAAATTATAGATTTGTTTTAGTTGCTGGTATGGGTGGCTCAGGAGTTTCCGGGAGGATATTTTCAGAACTTTGCACAAAACTGCATATCACTGTGGTTGACTCCTATTCATTGCCTGAATATGTCGATGAATCATATTTCATCATCTGTGTTAGTTACTCAGGAAACACTGAGGAAACCATATCTGTCGCAAACATGGCACACCAGCGAGGATTTAAGGTGCACGCCATAACTACAGGTGGAAAGCTTAAATCTATTGCAGATGAGGTTATTGAAATTCCTGGCGGACTTCAACCAAGACAGGCCCTTGGATATCTACTGATGCCCATGATTAACACTTTCATTGGAATAACTGATTCTGAAAGAAAGAAGATCGTGGATTCTATTGGATTTGTGAACAATGAAGAAGTGAAGAAACTAGCTGAACATATTACTCTTTCTGGAAAAATTCCATATGTGATCTCATGGGAACCATATGCATCCATGAGTTACAGGACAAAAACTCAGTTTAATGAAAATTCCAAACTGCCTGCAATTAGTCATGTTCTTTCAGAACAGAACCACAATGAACTGGTTCCCCTCTCTGTGAATGAAAAAATGAAAAATTCATTTTTCTATATTTCCATAGATGGAGACCCTAATTCTCGGAATCAAAAAAGAATGGATATAATGGAAAAAACCTCTGGAATTCAATTCCATCATATCGTTCCAAAAGGTGATTCATATTTGGCAAAATACTTCTATCTGATACATTTTATAGACCTTTTGACCTATTATACTGGAATTGCTTTAAAGTACGAACCGGAAGATGTTGGAGTTCTTGAAAAGCTCAAGAAAGAACTTGCCAGCATCATTTAACAATAGTGCTGTTTCCTGTTGGAAGTATTGTTATAATTTCTTCCGTGTCCATTTCAAGAGTTTGTGCAATTTCAACTGCTATTTTGTCCTTTGATCTGTTACCTGGAATAATAGAAACAGAGCCCTCATCACCCATATATGGATATATCATGGGCATCCTGATACCATTGTATTCAATCGCTTTCACTGACAATTTCATAGGTAGTGAAAAAAGATAATTCCTCTTCCCCCGAATAATCCATGAACCTTTCCTGACATATTGTCCCGATTCCGGCGTTTTGCTGACCTGCAATGGTGTAACCCAGTATGCAGATCCTGAGGCGAGACCATTCTGCCATGCCCTGGAAAAACTTATTGAAAATGTAGCAGCTTCTTTTATGTCCTGCTCAGAGATTTCTGCTCCGGAATCCCACTTGATAACAGTACTTGGAGCACCATACATATCAGCATGGACATAGATATCCTTCTCTTCCATATGTTTCTTGACAACTTTCTCGTTTGTATCAGTATTTTTTCCAGCAAGGACAATCTTGCCCGAAGAGGTGAAGAACCAGTGGTATGATTCGAACCAGAATTTCTGTCTGAGCTTTTTCTTCTTTTTTTGTTCCTCAACTATCCCTTTCAGAGAATTC
>JAKAYH010000488.1 GCA_021826835.1 Thermoplasmata archaeon
GTGGGTATTTTTCCTCCAAGTGGGTTATTTTCTCAGCAGTGGCTGAAGCCTGAAAAAATAGCATAAACGGCATTATTACCGCACCTACGTTCACAGCGAGCATAAACAGGAAATTAGTTGACGGAACAAAATATACCGGGCTGTATGGCATGACACCCCTGACTATGAGTGCACCAAGAAAGGCAATTATAAGAAGAGCTGAAATCAGGAGCAGGATCGATTCAGTAAGCCTGTATTTCCCATGAATCACCACCAGGATATGAATTAAGTAGAATAATGGGAGAGTGAAGAGTATGGGTATGCCAAAAAGAGAAAGCCCTATCGCTATTCCAAGGTATTCAATTATATATGTAATAACATCAGTCAGAACCATTGGCATGGTCGTTAGTATTGCAATTCTATGGCTGTAGTTTCTCCGAATAACCTCTCCAAGGCCCATTTTTGTCGCCAGCCCAATCCTGCCGGAAGTTTCCTGCACAGTATAAAGCGGAATTATTAGAAGGAGCATGAACCAAATCATGCCATATTTGAAAATCGCACCCGTCTCTGCAGCACCAATCGTGCTTCCTGCATCCATGTCTGCAATCATTACCAGCCAGGCAGGCCCGGAGAACCTGAGGAGATATTTAATTTTCTGAAAGCGCAACTGATCATCACCACTTATACTTGCCACTTTCGCATTTTTCATTTGAAAAAACCGTTCTGATTGACTGAATTATCATTGGATCACGTAAGGATATCCTTACAGTACTATGGAATACTTAATCTTTTTTCAGAATGCCCACATAAGCGCAATATGCCACACAAGCGTGTGTTCTATATTTCAACCTTGCAGCTTCAATAAAAAAGTACTATGCCGTGATCTTCCAGATTGCTTGCTTTCACTTCCATTCAGTCAGTATCTTTTCCCTTCCAAAGGTTTCACGGCTGATGAAAAACATAATAACTGCGATAATTGCCAATGCCAGTGAGATATAAAGCACATTATTTGTCTCGTAAAGCTTTACTATTCCTATCTCTCCCATTACGTACAGTATTACGAAAGGAATAAGAGTCACACCGCCTCCCTGGTATGCACTTATCACATTGTTTACCTTGGAAGATACAAACACACTCAATGTGATCGCATAAGTGGAAGCAGCAGGAACAGCTACTATGAGAAGAATCGAAAAGCTATTGTTTGGAAAGAAATAATACTTAAAGTCATTGTGGGTGAGCAAATCAATGAGGATCATGAATATTGCAGCCCCAACATACACCGCTGCTAAGGATGGAATCCAGGCACCAAGATATTTTCCCATGAGAATCTCCCCATCTTTCGTTGGAGTAGAGAGGAGTGGCTCAATGCTCTTTTCCATTTTTTCACCAATGATGCCATAAGAAGAAAGGTAAAGAGGAATAAATGCTGAGAGAATAATGAAAAAGAAGCCAAAAGCACTTATAAGGTCGGAGTCAGTAGAAGCTATAAAGCCCTTCCTCGCGATGAGAACCTCTGTGATTGAAGGAAGGCCTACCCCTATGATCAGAGGAAAACCGATGAGCATTGCCAACAGGATTTTCCTCTTCTTTATTATTTTCAGATCTTTTCTGGCTATAGCCCAGGATTTTAAAAGATCCATGTTATTTATCCCTCACAAGGTTAAGATAAACCTCTTCAAGGCTTGCACCAGTTCCAATCACAGCCTTTATCTTTCCACCTGCCCCAACAATCGCATTTACAAAAGATGGCGTTTCTTTTTCAGGATTGCTCATTTCTAGCATAATTTCATTCCCCTCACTTGCAATGCTTTTAGGGTTCCCTGATCTTACCGCATCAAGAATTTTTTCATTGACTTCTTCTAGCTGGAATTTAGTAATCTTCTTCCCTATAGCTGCTTCCAGGTTAGAAGGCGTATCCATGGCAATTAATTTTGTTCTCATAACACCAACCCTGTCACAAATTCTCTGAACTTCGTCAAGATTATGGGTATTCAGAAATATTGTCCTGTTCTCCTTCTTTAACTCAAGTATGATATCCCTTATGGTTTTTGAAGCTTCAGGATCAAGGTTTGCGGTTGGTTCGTCCAGAAAGAGAAGTTCAGGCTCGTGAATAAGCGCCCTAACAACGGCAACCTTCTGTTTCATTCCTTTTGAGTATGATCCTACAGGAGCATCCCTCTTTTCCCAAATATCAAGCATCTTCAGGTACTTTTCAAAATTCTGCCTAAGTTCTTTCTCTGGAAACTCATACATTTTGCCAAAAAATTCAAGGTTATCGTAAGCACTTAACGTTTCATACAAACCAAAATTATCATGGACTATGCCTATCATTTTCCTGATCTTCATTGCGTCGTTTTTATCAGAAGTGTCATATCCGTTAATCATCGCGCTTCCACTCGTATTGGAAATCAAGCAGCATAGCATTCTCATGGTTGTAGTCTTGCCTGCTCCATTGGGTCCAAGAAGGCCAAAAACTTCGCCCTTGTTGACCTTGAGCGTAACATCATTTACTGCCGTGGTTTCACCAAATTTTTTCGTTAAATTTTCAGTTTTTATGATTTCCATGATATTCTCACACTCTGCTGTTTATAATTATTCTGAAATCTAACTCATTGATTAATAGCTTATATTTAATAATAGTTGTACTTCAAAACAAAGCCAATAAGTTCTTATTTGCATTGCCTGAGGTACATTTTGGCCCATTTCAGCCTTCAAGGATTTAAAGATGAAAATGTTTGAAAAAAGAATAGGGTTCCAGAT
>JAKAYH010000489.1 GCA_021826835.1 Thermoplasmata archaeon
GATCTTCAGACAAATCATTTACTGTTAACGCAGGTTCAGATAATCTAACATCATCATTTGCGTTCTATGCAAAGGGATACCAAACCATGGCCCAGCAGAAAGTTAATAATTTGAATCAGCAAGCAATGGTTTTGGGGGGAGTTTCTCTTGCACTAGGCATTTTAGGAACTGTTGCGGCCTTAGTAGCCGCTCCAGAAGATGGTGTTGTTCCATCTCTTATTGCAATAACTTTCACCGTAGGTGGGATAGAGACTGGCCTTGCGTCGTTGGGACAAGGTCTGAAAGCATCTTGGTTGCAGTCGCAAGGAACTCCAATGTACATTTCAGACTCGGAAATATCAGTTAATAGTATGTCGTTTTCAAATATTGCACTGCCTTTTCAAAATAGTGGTATGAATGTAAATTTATATGAATCTGCACAACAGGAAAGCATGATTATAAGTGGCCAATCTTATAGTTTTAATATACAATCTCCCTATGTCTTTGCCGATACATAGGGAATGTCTTTTTCCCAATGGTAAAAAGACTTTAGAAAAGTGATAGCATCTCAACTCATTTCTTACAGTGATGGTGTAAGACACGGTTATCAACCTCAAAATAAGAACATTGATTTAGGTTAATATTGGATCTCATTGAAATTCTTGCCTTGCATTTGCGGAATTCTTTTGGAAAACCTCAACGAAGTCTTTAATCAAATCTAAGAAAATTTCAATCAAAGAATATTCTTATTTGGAGACTGCATGTCCACATATGTTAATGAGTACGAAGGATTCAACAAGGCTGGATATCAATTATTATTATCGCCATGGGGATATTTCAGCTTTAATGACAAATGCTGGGAATGCAATTGCAAATTCCGTTAAGGGATTCTACGGTAATGGAAAAAAGATTCTTGTTGCCTGTGGTATTGGAAACAATGGAGCGGACGGGATAATTGCTGGAAACATTTTGAGCAAAGACAACGATGTGGCATTACTCCTTTTTAAAAAAATTGAGCAGATCAAACCAAGAAATTTGCTCAATCTACTTACAAATTGGCGGGGAGAAATTTTGTACCCAGAATCGATAGAAGCAAGACTACAATCATTTGATCTCATCATTGATGCAATATTCGGCACGGGTTTTCATGGGGAAATCGGGGAACCTTATAGAGCAGTTATTCAGAAACTCAACAATTCAGGCAAGCCTATTCTATCAGTGGATACCCCCTCTGGTTTGGGTTCCCAGATGTCTATAAGGCCAGATAAAACGGTTACATTTACGTGCGTAAAGGAAAATATGGATGAGGATAATAGTGGAAAAATTACCATAGAAAATATAGGCATTGATGAAACATCGGTTAATAAAACAGGTCCAGGAGATATTGTATTTTATCCATTTCCGGATGAGAAGTCACACAAGGGGATGAATGGTAGGCTATCAATTATGAGCGGTTGGAAATTTCACGGTTCAGCAATAATGGCCGCAATGGGTGCACAATCCACCTCTCCTGATCTCGTCAAGATCTTTATAAATCATAGAAACTACGACATAATCGGTTCACAAATTCATTCCACAATGCTTGTCGATTGTGAGGAAAGTGAGTATTTCATTGAGGATCTTCTGAAGGCTGATTGCATCATCATAGGTCCAGGGATGGGTGAGAGTGAATATGAGAGGTCAACAATGGAGAAGATAATTGAAGCAGCCAATGTTCCTCTAATATTGGACGCTTCAGCAATAATGATTTTGAAGAATAATGAAAAAAACTCTATGGGCAAGGAAATAATCATTACGCCTCACAAGGGCGAATTCACTAGGCTCACGGGGCTTGATCCCACAGTAGAAAATGCAGAGATTACAGCAAAAAAACTTGGCATAACAATATTCCTAAAAGGGCATTCCGACATCATAACCGACGGCTTAACCACCATAACAGGACATGGAGGAACTCCGAGGTTAACAATGGGTGGCACTGGGGATCTACTTACAGGTATCCTTGGGGGTCTTATCAGCAAGAAGATGCCTTTAATGAGGGCAGCCTCATTTGCATCATTCATTAATAAACGGGCGGGTGAAAGATGCATGAATCGGCACAATATCTGGTTCGGCACAGACGAGTTGGTTAGTGAAATACCGGAAGTTTTCAAAGAAATTATGGAAATTCAAAGAAAGCTTAAGGAAATCTGATTATTTCTCCTAATCTTATCTGGTCTGGTTGAGCTTACATACCTTCTCCCCTTATTCTATGGCATCTATGTACGGATAGCCTTAACCAGTTCTCCGGTCTCTTATGATATGGTATTTTACTGGACAATTCAAACGAGAATTCAAATTATTCCACGTTTTTAGGTATGACAGTATTTGTCACGGAATATATATATATATAATGAAGCAATTCATCGCAGAATTTGAATGAATAACACAACAAAAACTGGTTGGATAATAGCGTCTGCGATTATTGTAATGTTTATGCTACCCACGATCGGAATGTCATCTTCGATCCTGAACAACCTGAATAGTAGTTCGGGGTCTACGGTTATAAATTATTTACCTGAATCTGGAACAGTATCAAACGGAATGGTCTCTTATAGCGTTAAACAACTCTGCACCAAATATACAACGGAAACCTCAACCAACGGGCACACAAACGTAATCCAATATTTCTATGTGTATTATAACAGCACATATAATCTACTCTTTTATGTTTTGGATTCTAAAGTGAATGCATATAACGGCGCCAATATAAATTCAAATAA
>JAKAYH010000490.1 GCA_021826835.1 Thermoplasmata archaeon
AAATATACATCATGCTCAGTCAGCGATTCTCCATGATCTGCTGTCAAAATTATTATGGAATTGTCTAGTAAATTTCGTTCCTGAAAATCATTGAAAAGATTCCTAAGAGCCGTATCCAGATAAAGAATCTCGGCATCGTACGCAGCAGATACGTATTCTGTATCAGTTACCCCTTCAAGCCAGGTTTTATGTATAAACCAAATCGGCGATATCATTTTTACTTTTTCCATGCTCCTGGACAGAGGATTGCTCTTATTGTCTTTGTAGAATTTTTCTAAAAACTGCTTTGGTGGATTGTACGGTGTATGTGTATCCCAGTAATGTAAGAATAAGAAAAAAGGCTTTTGAGAAGAGTTAAGCAAACTTAATTCATCAATATGCTCATCGACTTTGTTATTAACGTCCTCAGCAACAATATCGGAAATCCCTGTGGCATTCTCTCCTGTATCAATATATCTGTTAAAACCTCTTTCAAACCACCTTGACAAATTATCAAAAGCTATGGTTTCATAGCCGTTATTTGACAAGATTTCAGGTAACCATGGTAAATTTCTATCAAAAGTTTCTTGCCCCATATGACTCACAATCCTGTGCTCCAGGGGGTGCATTCCAGAGAGAATAGTTGTAAACCCGGGGTGGGTGGGTATTGCTGGTGCGTAACAGTTTTCAAATATTGTTCCTGAGTCTGCCAATGCGTCAATAAAAGGGCTTGTTACCCTCGGATACCCATAACTGCTCAAGTGGTCTACTCTAAGGGTGTCACAAACGATAAGAATGACATTAGGTTTCATTATTTCACTCCATTCTCTTCGACGCCTTTGACTGGCCTCATATCTTTAGCTAACTCTTCAGAGAGATCTTCAAGATTTTTGTTCTTCGATTCAACATTGATCCAAAATGCTATTATCAGAACAATAGCCGCTGATACTACAAAACTAATGAGATACAATGTACCGATGGAAATCGCGATAATTACGGCGATTATGTAGGACGAGAAGAATCCAGATATCCTGTTTGCAGAACTGTTGAAGCCCATTGCGAATCCACGAACAGCTGTGGGAAACAGCTCAGCAGCCCAAGCCCATGTTACGGCTGCACCAAATGCCGCTAAAAATTCAATCCCTATCCATAAAACGAAGAATAAGTTCGGGGGAAATTTAACCAGAAACAACATTAGCAAAATAAAAGCTGCAAGTGAGAAAGCTATTATCCCTACTATTTTTCTACCGCTCCGGTCAATTAAGAAACCTCCGACAGTAAATCCAACTATATTGAAGACCCACACAAATGCCGAACCAAGTAATGCAACGTGGAGTTCTGACGTGAAACCAACTAATTTTAGCACCTCCGGTGTAAAAAGGTTCAATGGAGCCGCTATGAAGAACGCAAGAAAAGTGGCTATAAATACACCGGAACTTAGTCTAAGATATTTCTTTTTAAAAATTGACATCGTGCTGTATTCTTTCTTTGTCGTATCGATGATCCTCAATGATTCTTCCGATATACTAGCCCCAGTACTTTTAACAACTTTCTCTGCTAAACTCAAATCCCCATGCGAAGCAAGCCATCTTGGCGATTCAGGTATTTTTCTACGAAGGATTAAGACAACGACGGATGGTATTATAGCTATAAAAAAGGCATATCTCCATGCAGTATCTCCTGTAAATAGGAGAGCGTCAAGAACCAAATATGACACTATTGCTCCAATTCCCCATAGTATAAATTGGGCTGAAAGCAGAAATCCTCTGCTCTCTTTAGGAGCATATTCAGAAACCAGTGTCCAACTAACAGATAAATCCGCCCCAATTGCTAAACCAATTAGAAATCTACCTGCAAACAGCATTGGTAAGGATATTGCTAATGTTGAGACAAGAATACCTCCAATGAATAGCACCAAATCATAGAGAAACATTAATCTTCTGCCGTAAACATCTACAGCCTTTCCCAAAAATATTGCACCAAAAAAGCCTCCCAAAAATGCGGTACCTATCAGAAGGCCTTTAATTGCTGATGAAGTTATAGAGAATGACAGTGATACTAAAGATATTGCACCAGAAATGACTATCAAATCATATCCATCTAAAAATCCACCCATCCCTGCCAATACCGTTACTCTTGTTGATATTCGCATATTACTCACAAATTTAACAAGCTTATTGATATAAATATTGTTCCAGACAGGTTCGGAAATCCATTTACTGCTTGAACGCATACAAATTGGGCGTTTTTTTAAATTAAATGAGCATAATGTAATTTTTCCATTTCTATTAATTTGAGTCCAGTTTCGAATACTTCCTACATAAACGCTCATTCTCTACTCCAACATCGTGACATACTTTCAACATTACAGCCTTCCTACGACTGTTAGGTCATACCATACACTGGGTTTACATTACGCAGAAGTCATCTTGTTTTCCTGGAATTAATCATCCGTCCTGTGTATTCTTACTCTGTAATTTCATGTTGGATTTTGTGATATTCTTTTGTGGCTATAGTGTACTTAAATTGACCCATGTATTTCACCAGCTTAATAACTCCTTCAGAATTTTCAGATCTTGCTGGATTAGATTAAGAAAACATGCACACAAAGAGAAGGGCAAGTATTTACAAAGATATAACTAGAATTGGACCCAAGTGAATCATCCATATCTTAATAGGATTCTTGATGACTTTGCATGCTGCAGAAGAGTTGAATCTTAACTAGAGAAACCAAACTCATGAAG
>JAKAYH010000491.1 GCA_021826835.1 Thermoplasmata archaeon
AAATGAAAGTTTCATATTCTCCTTTTTTCCAACGAGAACATATGATGCGGTTCCCATATCTCCCGGGATAATTACCGGATGACCATACTTAGAAAAAATACTCCCGCTTAAATATTCTCCCGCAAAGGCTCTGGTGGCTCCCTTTCTGTGAACTATGAGCTTCTTCTTCTTACCTTCTACAATGTGCTCCTCTATCTTTGCTATATTATGAGCAAGACTGTATACGGTTTTTATCTTTTCCAAATCTATATCCTTTGAAAAGACTTCCTTGAATGATTCTCTTATTTTATGAACAATTATGGCTCTATTCACATACCCAAAATTAGCTGCAGCAAACATTGCGCCAATATAAGATTCCCCAGTTCTGGATTTCGTCTTTACAAAGTTAAGTTGCCTATCCCCGGTTACATTTTCTGAAGATTCTTCCCTATTGATGGATGCAATGTAATCTGTAGCTATTTGGTGTCCCAGACCTCTTGATCCAGTGTGTATCATGATTAATATTTCATTTTCGCCCATGATGCCAAAGTCTCTGCTTATCTCGCTCTCAAAGATTTTCTCAACAGTCTGAATTTCAAGAAAATGATTCCCCGAACCAATTGTACCAAGCTGTGATTTTCCTCTGGATTTTGCCTCGTTTGAAACCTTTTCCGGATCAGCCATAATTGATGATCCCAGATCTTCAGTGTGCGTTTGATCCTCTTTGGTAGCAAATCCATTTTCGATAGCCCATTTAACTCCAGACTGCAGAACCTCATTCATTTCCTGATCGTTGAGTTTGATATCCCTGCTCTTGCTCATCCCGGCTGGTACCTTGGTGAATATTTTATCAAGTAATGCCTTTTTTTTATCACGGATATCATTCAATGTCATTCCTGTTGAAACTAGTGTTACGCCACAATTGATATCATATCCGACACCGCCTGGACATACAATTCCTTCCTCATAATCAAACGCAGCAACCCCGCCAATGGGAAAACCGTATCCCCAGTGGATATCAGGCATTGCCATTGATGCTCCTATTATACCGGGCAATCTGGCAACATTCATAACCTGTTCCAGACTCTTATCCTCCCTCAGATATTCCATGAGTGAATCGCTTGAAAAGATCCTGCCTGGAACATTCATTCCGTCTGAAACCGGAATTTCGTAAATGTTATTTCCAATTTTTGTTATGTTTACTGTCAGATTTACAACCCCATGATAGCAACCTATTAATGTATTCAATTATAATATTGGTTTGATGGAAATATTCAAAACAGATTCCTTTAATGAAGATCTAAGATTCAAGATTAGGCTCCAGGCTTATTTGAGACTTACCGCGTTAAAGATTTCCGTTTCCAGAAAAGAGGAGAACAAATTCATGCCATACATAATGGAAAGGGAATCTAAATTGAGAGAACTGCTCAAATGCAATGATGAGTTCCAAATTTTTGATGGAGAAAAGAAAATTTTTCCCTGAAAATAGAGGATGGTTTTCACATTATCTTCTAAATTTTCTCCTAAGTGAAAATTAATAGTCACAAAAGTTATATGGTTCTGAAAGACTTGAATAGTAAAGTCAATGTTCTCTTTAAAGAGATTGATGAAAGCCTTGATACGGTTAGGAGACACCTTTCCATAGTTCAGACGCTTTTGAAAGAGCAGCCAGCTGGTATAATTAAGATATCAAAATTGACAGGATTAGCGGAGCATAAAATCAGATATTCTTTGAGGATACTTGAAAAAGACGGCATTATAATACCTTCCAAGGAGGGGGCAATGCTGTCACCGGATTTTATCGATGACAAGAATGGCATTGTGAATGAAGCCGCAAAGATATTGCAAAAATGCAGCGAACTGAATGATGAAATAAGAAAGTCATTTACTGGAAAGAAATGAAGGAAGAACTCCCCCCGTTGAAATTTGGCGATTACTGGATCAGGAAGGCATTGCCAACTGACGCCAAAGAAATGATCAATTGCATGCAGAGTGTAATGGATGAAAGAATATATCTGGTAAGTGAATATTATTTTTACACAGAGAGGGGAGAAGCTGAAAGGATAAAGAATCCAGATGATCTCAATCTAATAGCCACACTTGGCGATGAGGTTGTGGCATTACTTACCATTCAAAGGGGAATGTATAAGAAAACAAGACATACCGCTTCTCTTGGAATAGCGGTAAAGAGGAAACACCGGGGTAAGGGCCTTGGAACTGTTATGATAAAGCGAGCCGTTGAATGGTGCAAGATGAATGATATTAAGAAACTCAATCTGGAAGTTTTTTCAAGCAATGAATCTGCAATCCGGCTTTATGAGAAGCTTGGTTTCGTAATTGAAGGAAAGAAGAGGGATCAATTCAACATTGACGGAAACTTTGTGGATGATGTGTTGATGACCTACAAATTGGATTGATTCGTGAATTTCACCCTATTTCCCACAATTTCATAATCAAAGTTAAGCAGGGTTGATATTGCATCAATATAGAGATCAAGTTCAACGGAATGAACTCTTGCCATCAAAGATTCTGCGGTATCTGAAGGCATTACTGGAACTGTCTCCTGTGCAATAATTGGTCCATGATCTATGTCATTGTCCACCATATGAATTGTGCACCCGGTCACTTTAGCGCCACTTTTTAAAACTGCATGTTGCACGTTGATTCCATACATCCCTTTTCCTCCAAAGCATGGGAGAAGAGATGGATGTGTGTTCACAATTTTTCCATGAAAACAGATCG
>JAKAYH010000492.1 GCA_021826835.1 Thermoplasmata archaeon
TTCTTCAGGCATAATTTATAATTACTTTTCGTTAGATAACATTTTTGATTCTTGACTTCATTTGAATGCGAGAATAATGATTATTTCAATTTTTCTGACTTTAAGTAGGGAGCTTCATCAACATTACGAACAAAGCAAAATTCGTATTGTTATGCGACATATTCCTCGGTCTATACTGTGAAGTATTCCAATACTATTCTCATTTTTGTTATTTCTTCTTCTAAGTCCCTCGTAAAGCTTTGTTAACAGAAGCCTCTTCGTATCGTGAGCTCCTCTCAAATCTTAAGCACATTGCAAATCCTATTAATTTTCGATGTGGAGCACTTCAATTAGCCTTACTTCAGGAACACATAGTATTGGGAAATACATTTCAAACCCTGGCTAGATAGATAAAATTAACACGAGGGGTCAACCCGTCGTATGATTCCACATAGTTCTTTCCTGTTTTAAAAAACTTTTTATCACCAACGACAAAATCATATTTCTCAGAGTCCGAAACGGCATATCTAATGAGTTCACTTAAAATCATAGCATCGCCAGACTTTAGTTCTATCCTGTTTTCAGAAATGAATTTCTTGACTTTCTCTTCTGACTCTTTTGAAACATCAGGATGAACATAACCGTTATGTATGAAGAATCCCAAGACTCCCACCCCCCTATCATAATAAACATACTTTAAATTAAGAATAAAACTCTTAAGAAATTCAACCCCCTTATTTGACATTCGACTTCCAGAATTATTTCGGTATGCTTTACTGATCTCTTTCAACAGGTCACTTTTTGCCCTATCAAGCTTTCGAGGCTCAATTGGCCCAAATTGTTTTTCACTTTTAATAGCAGATGCAGTTTGCTCCACCAATATATTGAACTCAACATTCGTCAATTCGTTAACTCCTTCGAATCTCCTTCTGTCAAGTTCCATGATTACTTTCCGTTTAAGATTATCATGTTCTCTCATAACTCTGGCTTGCCATTCAGCCATAACATTCATCGGGATGAAGATATCTCTGACTTTATAATCTCTTAAAACGTCTTTCGCCCTGCTATGAAGTGGTTCACTCTCATCAAACAACGAAATTAATGTTGACGTATCTGGAAAAAATAGTGACATAAAAATCAGTTAGACACCAGATAAGTCGCGTTAAGGTAAGCGAAAACCTGCAAAGCAGAAATTGTTCGGGTCAGAGAGAGGTGATCTATCTTGTTCATTAGATAAGCATTTGTTCTAAGTGCAAGATAAATCAAAGAAGCGGTACCCAAGGTCAAATCGACGTTTAGGTCTATTGAGAGTTGGGTCTCAAGGGCATCTATGATTGACTTCATAGCAGAAAGGGCCTGTGAAAGTGTATACATTTTATTGGATGACTCCTCTGGAACGGTCGACCAGTTTATTTCTACTAAGTGGTTCATGACTTTGGTGATGGTATCCTTAAGTTCATTGAGTTGATCCTTGAGGACAAGATTCTTTTCCTCTATCGTTAACATCTTTTCGACATTGCTCATTTTCTCCGCTAAATCTTTATCGTCTTTGGCTTCTAAAACTTCCTTCAGAAGGTCCCCAGTTTTCTTTATTTCACTTTCTTTTGGTAAATCTTTAACCAAATCGGTGAGAGCATCCATCAATTCATCAGCTCGTTCAAGAATGCGTTCCTTTATAATCCTCTGATACTTTTGAAAAATCATACTTTGTTTTCCCTGGGACTTAGTTTGAGGGACTTTGTTGAACATTTCAACTGTCGACCATCTGAAATTCCTAATTGGAGGATAACCACGGTCAAAAATTCCACTTGTACTAAACATAGTGTTCACTTATATCATATAATCAAAATAGATGATAATCTTTTCGGACCAAGTTACTAGCTAATGAGAATTTACCCTATAAGCCATCTCTGATGAACATTAAACAAGCCCCAAATTGGAGGTTTTCTTAAAACTTCCGCTTTAAATCTATGTCTTTTTATGTATATGGCAAAATTAATCCATTTTAACTTAAAAACTGTTAAAATTAGTGTTATTTAAATTGTTTTTCCCTATTGTTTCCACATAATTGCGATCGCTTATTCTATCCGGCAAAGATATGCCGAACTTAGGATGGTAAAGGCATTTAGTCAATGAAGAGATCATTTTCCGCGGGCGTTTCACTAATGAATTTATGCACAACACGGAAAGTGGTGCACAACTGGTGGTAAACAAGCCCCTCCTTATTCCAGCGTTATATTTTTTCGTCTAAGGTATACAGCTTCTTCTGGGCGCTGAAGTTCCGATGGCAGGGCTTCTTCGTTCAATACCAAACCAATTAAAGAAAGAAGGAGTAAAAGATTAAAAATTTAATAAATCTCACCCGCTTAAAGTCAGATTCATTAATAATCCGAAATTCCCGATCTTTGACCATCTTTCCAGAAAACGTTAAGGTATAAGGGCAATACCTATTCGTCAATGAAGGAAAAATCCCTTGGTATATCGCAGTCCCTTGTCGGTGCAACAATGTGGGGTGCATCAAGTGTCGCCATCAATTCACTGTTTTCTATCACTGCAATCCCATATATTGTCCTGCTGTTCTTCAGACTTCTCCTGTCATCATTGATACTGTTTGTCTTCATCAGGCCACATTTTGATAAAAGGGCCTTATTCAGTATCTCGATTTTCGGTGTAATAGGCCTTTTCGCTGCCCAGCTGACCTATCTGGCCGCAATATATTATTCAAACGCGACAAC
>JAKAYH010000493.1 GCA_021826835.1 Thermoplasmata archaeon
TTGCAGCAGTCCCAAAAAAGGTTGAAAGGATTGCCGGACTCTTCAAGGACATTATACCTATGGGTTAAATCAGGGGGAGTATATGTTCTGAAGTTTCAACTTGTTAGACAGATTCCTGATAATTTATATTGAAAGTTTGATAAATATAGGAGACGAAATTTCACATATGTGTGAGAAATACTGAAAGATTGTAGATTACAAAATTATTTTATACTTCAAACTAATGACATAATATGTTATGTCCGATATGTGGAAGCATTGAAGTAATTAAATACCTTTCTCTCGGTAAACAACCTCTTGCGAATGCATTAATTGCAGAGAATAAGGATTCCGTTGTCGTACCTCGTTACGAACTTTCACTATGCCTATGTAAGAATTGCCTCTATGTATGGGTAGAAACAAAGGTTGAACCTGAAGAATTATTTAGTGACAATACATATCTAACTGGAATTAGTAGTCAGACAAATAAGGATATGGGAGAATTTGCTAACTTCTGTATTTCTACGTGTAATCTAACCGATCATAGCAAGGTTCTAGATATAGCCTCCAATGATGGTACTCTTCTCACATTTTTTAAAACAAAGGGGATAGAAGTTCTTGGGATAGATCCTTCCAAACCCGCATATGAAATAGCAATAAAGAGAGGGATACAAACTATAAACGATTTCTTCACTATAGAAACAGCTGAACAAATCTTGGAAAAATATGGTAAAATGGATTTAATTACTGGTACTAACATAGTGACACATGTACCAAAACCTATAGATTTTTTACTTGCCTGTAAGAGAATATTAAAGTCGTCCGGTTCCATAGTCCTCGAATTTTATAATTTTGAGTCTTTGATAAGTAATAACGCATTCGATCAAATATACCATGAACATACTTCATATTTTAATCTCACAAGCTTTAGTAATGTTGTGAGAATAGCTGGATTAAAAATATATAAAGTACAAACTGTTGATTCACAGGGGGGCTCACTTAGAGTTTTCATTTCAAATACTGTGTCTATAGAAGACAATTCTGTTAACAAAATTTTAAAAAAAGAGGGAGGAAATGAAGATATATTAAAACGGTACCTAGATTTTCCCTTAAAGGTGTTAAAAAAGGAAGAGGAGATACTAGAGTTTTTTAATAAAAACGTTGGCAAATCCATAATAGGTTATGGGGCCTCTGCCAAGGCAACGGTGTTATTAAATTTCTTAGATATTGATGCTGATATCATCCCGGCGATAGCTGATAGTAATCCAATAAAAATTGGAAAGTTTATTCCCGGCACTGGAATAAAAGTTGTTGCTCCTGACAAAATAATTGAGTACAACCCAAATATAGTAATTATTTTTTCATGGAACATAAAACATGAGATAATGCGGTTCCTGAAAGAAATCCTGAATCAAAAGGTTATGATAGCAACATTCATTCCAAATTTAGAATTAGTACCATTGTTCCAGGTGAAGCATCAATGAAGGTTGTAATCCTTGCAGGTGGCCTAGGTACACGCTTGAGCGAAGAAACCGCAGTTAAACCGAAGCCCATGGTGGAAATTGGCTCGGAACCTATTATATGGCATATTATGAAGATATATTCAAGTCAAGGATTCAATGATTTTATCATCTGTGCCGGCTACAAGCAGAACGTAATAAAAGACTATTTCGTCTCATATCTGAGGAATCACGTGGACATAGAAGTAAACTTAAAGAATAATGCAGTTACACCACTGAATGACCACCGCGAGAACTGGGATGTAAAGATAATTGACACTGGACTGAACACCATGACAGGTGGCAGAATTAAGAGGATAAGAAAATATGTGGAGGGTGAGACCTTTATGCTAACATACGGCGATGGTTTAGCAGATATTAATATTGAGGCGCTGTTGGGGTCACATAAAATTTCAGGCGCTTATGTTACCGTCACAGCAGTTCAGCCGAGAGGAAGATTCGGTTCTCTAGAGATCGATGAAAACGGAAAAGTGACAAAGTTTCAGGAAAAACTACCCGGAGACGGTTTCTGGGTTAACGGAGGCTACTATGTAATGGAGCCTGAAGTCTTTGATTTTATTGATGATGATAAAACAGTGTGGGAGAATAAGCCAATGTCAAAATTGGCATTACTGGGAAAATTAAATTCCTACAAACATTCCCAATTTTGGAGACCAATGGATACAATGACGGACAAGAGACAACTGGAGGAGATCTGGAATTCGGAAAAGGCACCATGGAGAATATGGAAAGATTGAGATGGAAAAATCCAAACTGTTAATGGCTGGTTTTACAGATATTCGGGATTCAAATGTGCTAAGATGTTTTCTGCCGATTGCCTAGGAAGTATAAATACTCTTTTGCAAAAACTTCAATATTTAGGGAATTTCTGATATAATGGATTCGATCAATGTTGTCTTTACAAATTTATTATTTGGAAGATATTTTACATTGCAACTGGATTATTTAGCTAAACATAGTGGTCAAGATTACTGGTGCCTATAAAAGAAAAACTATCATTGATATGTAACTTAACAGGAGATCAAACTTTCTCATTTCCGTGGTTCTGTTTAACAATATGAGGATTCTTAGTGACTTATTCTACTTTTCCTTAATTCTTTCCCATAATTGGCGGTAAGGGAAGGCTTGTTCCCCTTATGATATTCCTCATCTTTTCAGGATCGCTTTTCAGCCTTTTCATGGTAAGCATAACTTTACTTTTCAGT
>JAKAYH010000494.1 GCA_021826835.1 Thermoplasmata archaeon
GGTGTTTTCCAATAAAGGCGCAGGAGATTTGAAATCCCCTCCCTCCTTGACCTCCCACCCCTATAATATATTGATATAAATATACAAACCGATACTATACTGTGCAAGATTAAACTGGTGCTGACCACTTGTTTATATGAACGAATACATTTCACTTAGTTTATATTCCACCAATAGCTATAGCACAGTATGGATGTAGATTTCCACTTTGAGAAAAGCAGAGGAGATCTAAGGCCTATTCTTTCAAAGGCATTATCAGAGTGCAAATCGTTAAAAGTTGTGACTGGATTTGTGACAGAAAGCGGAATTACTCAACTGCTGACCAGTAAGCCAGAAAAACTGGATCTTCTGATATTCGGTCACTCCAATATTTCTGCACTTTATGCAATGAATAAACTGTTTTATAATTTAAGTGATCTGGGTAAGGAAGACATTATAAAGATCCATCTTGGATATGGGCACAAGTTGGAGGAGGTGAATGGCCTGAGACCCCTTTATAGACCAATGATGCATTCCAAAATATTCTTTTTTGAAAACTATGACTCTACCTTTAGAGCATTCGTTGGATCACAGAATGTAACCGGTTATTCATTGAGTGGTCTAAATTCCGAGGCGACTGTTATAATAGAGGGCAGTATAGTTGATAAAATATACGAAAAAATCCTTAGAGCGATCCGGAGTGTCGATTTAGAGTCGCAGGTATTTCGGCCAGAAAGATACGAGTTTTATTTGGAGTGGTTCAAGATTCTGTACAAGGGAAGCAACCCTGCTTTTCCAAGAGTTAAACGAGAAAGCGTCGCTGTCCTGTACGCACTTGTGGATCTTGAGGGACAAAGACTACCTAAGGTTGGAGACTCAATATACTTGGAACTTTCTGAGAAAGATGGTGTACATTTTCAGAAGATCAACGGCAAAACTGACATATGGCTCTTTCCAACTGATTCAAACGGCAGATCTGTTGCTATTTCTGAACAAAAACCGTTGTTTTTTAGGGCATCGATCGTTACCATAAACAATGCAAATTCCAGTGAGATAATCAACTCGCATTCAGACTGGTATATGAATAATTTCAGCGAGAAAACTATAAAATATATAAATGGAGTGCCAGAATATAATAAAGGACATTACCAGGTTAGACTAAAGCTGGATTCTACTTTAGAGGAAACCTATCACGTCAATGACTACAAAATAGTAAGGTATGAACCAGCTAATAAAAATATTAAAAAACTGACACCAATATTAGATGAGGAAAGCACCATCAATGGTATCGATCGGCCTGCGAAAGTGGGACATGGAGAGGAGTCCCTAAATCACAAAGTATGGTCACTGATCAAAGGCTTTAATGAGTGGGAGACTCATGCTAAAGAATTAGAAATTTACAGTGATGAGATCCTACAGCCATTAGTTGCAGTTAAGAAATTTATTAGTTTGGAAGGGGTATATTTTAAACAGAATGTAAGGCCAGTGGTCACTGATACAAACAATATTGATTCTTAAGTCTTATACTTGGCAACAGTGGTATATTATTAGATTTCAGCTTTTCTGAACTCTTTAATTGAATCTTTTATTCGTAATACCCTCTTCATGCGAGAGGGGATAGTTGCAATAACTAAAGCATCTTCTAGAAGTTCATATTTTAGAATAACCCTACCGAAAGAGATAGCTGAGAAGTTGAATGTGTCAGAATCAGAGCACATTGGATTTTACGAGATTGATGGAGAAGTGGTAATCAGAAAAATATCATGAGCTTTACATTTCATAATAGGCGGATTAATATAGAAAAAAATTCTACTGCAATATGGAAGAGTGGGAGTTCAAAAGTTTAATTGAAAGATTCTATTCAAGCTTGAAGGAAGTAAATAAAAGAGATTATTTGATGCTATTTTCAGATCTTCAGATTCAAATTGAAGGCTGGCTCAGAGGAGAGTTGATGAATTTTCTTAGAAATAACAATATAGATATTACCGTAAAAAATAGAGAAAGTCGAATAAACGATAGAACACATAAAAAAGCGGATTTCAAACTAGAATTTACAAACGAAATTTACTGGATAGAACTAAAGCACCTACTCGTAGGATATCAACTTGATAGTTCATTTCCACTAAAATTTTATTTCAACGATGGCACATATATCGATAATGACATTAAAAAACTCCAGGACGTGGATCATTCAGATAAAAGACAATACCTTTACTCACTCGCATTCATATCCACTAATTATCCTTATAATAAAAGTAAAAACTCAAAGAATACTAAGATCACTTCTACGGAGGTACTAAGCGATGAGTATAATAGTATCATTGAGAGCAAAAATGTCAATAAAAATGAAGTATGTCTTAAGTCAGTGGATTATGATGATATCCTTCGTTTTGGTTATTTACTAATAAAGATAAACTATCCTAAAATTTTATAAATTGTTTTAAGACATTCAAGATGAATTAAAGCATAAAATTATTACCATTTTCATGCTTCTTCTTATAGTGAGAAATGACTTATTTTTATTCTGTTGTTTTTATATTCCAGAATCTGATCCTGCAGTGTATAAATAAATGCCGTAAAAATACCTTTAGGAATGTAAGTTCATTGAACTTTTATAAGTATGGACTGGAGGGGAATTGAACCCCTGGCCTCTTCCATGCCAAGGAAGCGATCTACCGCTGATCTACCAGCCCTCTTCAGCGAAATGGTATATCAATATAA
>JAKAYH010000495.1 GCA_021826835.1 Thermoplasmata archaeon
TAACCATATTCGAAGTTGGAAACGTTCTGAGGAAGAGAAGAGACGAAAACATCACAAATATGACTGAAAGCGATTTGTATCAAGTCAGTCAGCGAATTGAGTCGGTGATGACTTTCCTGACCAAGTCGCCAATCCCCGGCAACGAGTTGACCTCAATCTTCCGGCTATCCCTGGAGACTGGCCTCACCTTCTACGATGCTTCTTACCTGCACCTTGCAAGAAGAGACGAAAAGACCCTTGTCACAGAGGACAAGAAACTGAGTAAGGCAGCAGAAGATCTGGGAGTTAGAACTGTATCTATAAGTCAAATCATATAAACGCCGCATAACTATTTTACAGTTATGTATCTCTTAAACGGCTATCATTCATTTTAGACTTGTGATAAATTTGGAGAAGCTTGCGCTTTTTTGTTAAAATTGTGGTATCTCTCTTTCCTCCTTAATTTGGGAGCTGATATTTTTATAATTTAGAGGATTTCTATAAACCTTGATTCTCGGCGGACAACGTGATTTGTTTCGTCGTTGCCGATTTTGGAAAACGGCTATTTTTCAGTTATGTACCAACGCTATCAGAAATGTCTTTTATCAGGTTATTTAGAAAAAATTTTTAGATTTATATTAAACCTGATAGTTCATTTTTGAAATAAAGGGTAAATTTCTTCACATATACCTCATCAACCTTATTTTTGCTGATTTTAAAATGTTTTGAGACGATTGACTCTAGCGTTGGATTGGCCAATAAAACTGTTAATGGAAGAATCAGCTCTTCTTTGTCATAATGGACTTTGATCTCGTAGTAAAACTTAATGAACCTTCTTCCCAAAAAAGCCTCATCGTTAATCTTTGATATATTGTATATGATGGATAATTTGTCTAATGTTGATTTAACAGTAGTAATAATCTCCGCAAGTTGTTTTTCCTCGGCTTTGCCGTCCAAGTCGACCATACAATAAACGTTTGAGGTCATATTCTCAGAATCCATGACCATTTCCACAATTATCGATCCAAGCAACGGTAACACAAAACTCTTTCCGCCCTCTGACTTAACCAGATAAGAGAAAGTTGAACTCTGAGCGAAAAGGTCCCTAAGTGCCTCAGTCTCCTTGCCATATTTCCTTTTCTTGTTGCCCTCATTTTTGAAAAACAAACAAACTTTGTGTAGTTGAACAATCTTATATTTATCAATTAGGAGTGCAGATATAAAGGGAGAGTCATGCTTTCCTTCCACTATGAATATGGATTTTGGTCTAGATTCCACGCAAATCCAACTCTAACTCATTCACTTCAAGGCTAGCTTCTTCGAATTTCTTTATGCTTGATAAAGTCAAGTTCTTAGTCTTAGAAATTCTTATAACGCTTAATTCTTCCTTGATAAACTCGGAAATATCTGTATCTAAAGTTCCAAGCCTGAAAAGTTCCTTTATGAAGTCCTCGCTATGCGTTGTTATAAAAAACTGTATATCTAACTCCTTGCTTATTTGCGCCAGATACTTTGTAAATTGCTCAATATAGCCAGGATGAAGGTCTCGTTCAGGTTCCTCTATTACAACAACAGACGGCTTTGGATCTTTAATCAGTCCCCGCAATAGATTTACTAGAGCAATAAAACCATCACCCATTAGCTCGAAGGGGATCTCGTGGGTCTCACCACCATTTCTGAAAACTATTGACCTAAAACTAAATCTTTCCAAGTTTGAAAGCAATTTACTTCCTTTGATTATCTCCTCTATTCTAAGGTTTTGGGTTTCTGTCGCAACAACATTGTCATTTGAGAAGATATTAGCCCACTCATTTTGGTCTAACCTTCTAAAAGTGGATTGGTCCAGAAAATACTTCTCCACATTGGCATATTCGGCAAGAGAATAGGCTCTTCTAGACATACCTATTCTGTCGAAGATTGATAAAGCATTATGAATCGTTGGTCTTACTCTCTCGCTTGTCTCTTTGTTGTTCACGCCTGTTATGTCAATAATAGCATCAACCAAGAGCTCTGTGAATGTTTCTTCACGAATTAAATCGTAAAATGGCATGAAAAGTTTTGTACTGGAATCACGTGTTAATTTAATACTCTGATTTACCAATGACTCACTAAAGCCAATAAATGTATTAGCGCCTGTTACTGAATCAATAATCATGTGTAAATTACTGTCTGCCCTTAATTTTAAGAATACATCACGGAGAGTGTCTCGTTCCATCTTTCCAGTATAATAACGCCTGAGCAATTCTTCACCACTGATAAATTGCTTGAGAAGCAAATTTAAGCGGTCCTTCAATTCGAGTGAAATCTCAGGCACATCCGGTTTTTCAATTGTTATCGAGTAACCTTCATTATCAAACTGAATCTCGATTTTTGTACTCCCATGTCTGAAAACATTCATCAACATCGAGGGGCGATCTCGGAATAACCTAACCCCATTGAGATCACCGAATGAGAAAGAAATGGCTTCCACCAATGAAGACTTGCCACTATTGTTCTTTCCAACGATAACATTAATCGCACTTGGGTTGATATTGATCTTAGTTATCGACCGGAAATTCTCAAGACTAAGGCATCGTAATATAATAACATAGTTATTTGTTATTTCTCCGGATTGATTGTGTAGTTCCATTCACCGTGGAATTCATCGAGAGTCATGTTCAATCTTGACATCTGCTCGTTGCTTATCTTGATTCCCTTTTCATACTCGTCCCGATCAAGGCT
>JAKAYH010000496.1 GCA_021826835.1 Thermoplasmata archaeon
ATTCCTGCCACTGAAGAATTAATTACTGATTCTGTCGATGGTTTTCTATTAAATAATACCGCGCAATTTGAAAAAAAAATAGAATATTTAGTGAATAATAGGGAGAAAATGGAAAAAATGAAGGAGAATGCTAGGAGAAGGGGCAAAGACTTTTGCTGTTCAAAAATTTTCCCTGAAATTGAAAGTATATTCAAAGAATTACTAAATAATTAGAATATGTAAACGTGACGTATTTATTATCTACAAATTAATGATATGCTTCATTGTTACTCGAGACATGCTGAAGTCTTCTCTGATCAATATGTTTATACCTTTATTTTTTTATACAAAATTATGGATAGAACATCCAATCAGTAAGCCTCAAACATCGAACAAAGGCAAAAGAAAGAATCTTGCTAGCTACCAACTTATACTACCACCACATGTTAAAGGGAATTTGACTTCGCCCGCAAAGAGTAATTTATATATATTTTAAATGCTAGATTTCTGTTAAGGAAATATATAAGTGACATTGGTAAAGTTCTTGCAAGCGTTTTTAACCCAGTCATTTTAACAAAAGGTATTATGAAATCTATAATGTAACCGGCGTCAATTATTCTGTGATTCTTAATTACCTGCTTTCCAAGATAAAACTCTCTCACAAAATCATTAATAACAGTTTTAATAAGCATATCTCTTCTACCCTGACGCATAAGAATACGGCGTGTGAACTCCCCCTGTGAATTAATAAATTGAATAAGAAGTTTTGGCGTAGTTCTAAGGCCTATTGTATCATAGGCACCGGCCAAACCTCGGACATATTTATTCGAAGTTTTAAGGGTTCGTTCTATTAATTGATTAACATCTGTTTCTTGACCAAAATAGGAATCGTTGGATGAATGAAGTCGGTATGCAGTAAGGTTTCTGTCTAAGTACTTGAGCAACCCATGGCTATTCAGGATCGCTGCGCTTAATAATATATCCATAGGATGGTTGTTTCTGATCACATGTTCATTTTCTAGAATAACGGATCTTTTTACGGTAATCGTACTGGGGTTGAAAAAAATCCCATTTGATATCATCTCATAAATATTTCGAGGTGTGAGTAAGTCTGTGTTGTAGTCTATTGATTTGTTTATAGGGTGCAATATTTCAGGTTTTTCCACAAACACGCTTTCATTAATATATTTCTCGCTTTTAATTTTCGTGAATGCGTTCTTTACTGCTATAACGCCACTATTATTTTCAAATAGATCAAGAATTACTTTTATTTTATTATGGCTAAACACATCATCATCTTCAAGAAAAAATAAAATTTCACCTTTTGATATCTTTACAGTTTCTATTAATTGATCTCCATATAAAGTTTGTGATGGAAATGTTACACATCTCACGTTTGCAAGTACCGGACCAAGTTCCAATTCATCACGGCTCATACAGGTTGATATTATGATTTCAATATTTTTGATCTTCTGTTGAGACGCAATAACAGAATCTAGTGCGTTCTTTATAAATTGTTTCCTGTTATATGTAAATATCAAAACTGATGCTTTGATGTCATTGTTAAAGTCCGTCTAAGTCACCTCGTAACGATTGGATGACATTATTTACAGCTTCATACACCTTATCAGTATTCCAGTAATGCCAGGAACCCCATCTACCTACACTCTTAATTCCCAGTGAATCAAGATAACTAAAAATATCTTCGCGTATTTTTTTGTGCCCAATATTGTAAATTGGATAACCAAATTCCTGAACCCACGATTTAGTATGAATGATATCATATTTCGTTGCGATTATTCCGAGTTTCAACAACCCTTTTGTACATTCTTTAACTATAAAGTCAATGTCAAGTTTCCTGTCCTTTGGCCATGTAACTTCAACGATTAAATTAGACTTTCCGACAGGAGAATCGGAGACCAAATTGCTCATCCATGTGTAACGATGAAAAATTATTCCTTCGTCCGGAACATAAAGAGCTATTCTATCTTGAGCCTCTTTGTTTAAAGCGTATCCTACCACCACCACTTTATTGTAATCCAAGGTTTTCGCAAGTGAATGTACCTCTTCTGGTGCCTTTAGCATTTCAATCAAAATGGGAAGCGGTAAAGTGTTAATGATTTTTTCATACACGAAATGCCCATTAACGATCCATGTTTTATCTGCTGAATGAATCACTTCAGTAATATTGGTATCTGTAATTATCCGAACACCTTCTCTTAAGACTTTTTGTTTCAATGAATCATACAATGCCTGTATCCCGCCTTTTTTAGGGTAGTAGAAATTAGCTTGTTCCTTATATCCTACAGTACCTATGCCAGAAATAGAGTAAATAATGTCGCTTAACTCTGGAAGGGGCAATCTGCCCGGTGTGAACACCCAATCGGCATCAATTTGTTTCAGGTCCCTCTTCCAAATCTTGTTGTTATACGGTTCAAGGTATCTGGAGCCCATTTCTTGACCGAATATTCCATATATCCACTCATAAAAATTTTTAGGTACCCACTGATTTTCTCTTTTTAGTCGGATTAGGTTCTCAACAATACCTAATCCCATCATTGCTCTGTCCTGTTCCGAGAGCCTGTATATCCCATTTTCAAGGGGATAAGGGATTAATTTGCCTTCAAAATGGATGAAATTCTTCCGTTCCATAATTTTGTAGTTGCCATCGAGTATTTTTAATATTGATTGTAAAATCTCATTGT
>JAKAYH010000497.1 GCA_021826835.1 Thermoplasmata archaeon
ATTTTTCAGACGAAAGGGTATGAATGCAGTTGTGTGGAGTACAACCATGCCAGATGTTGCTCACCAGGTAGATGAATATTGTGTAATAGATCACATATTAATGGACCGAGAAACCCTTGAACAGATCATATATTAATTCTCATCGCCCTTTGAAAGATCCCTCAGTCTCTGAACACCATCTATCTCATTAATAATTTCTATAACCTTTTCAGGCACATCTTTTTCCCAGTTGCCACCATTTATCATTTTTTCTCTGATCTTTGTACCTGACCATTCAACTCTGTTTATAAGGTCCATAGAGCGAACGGCATAGTTCTTTTCATAAAAAAGTCTCTTTACCATAGGATTATTGCTGTAAACCACGTCAAATTTTGGAGTCAATGATTCAACATGAGCTACCCACAAGGGATTTGAATTTACATCTTCTATTGGTATTATGTAGAAATTAAATATTCCCTCTCCTTCAAGTGTGTTAGAGATCATAATGTGCCTCTCTCCAGCTGTGAAGGGGTTTTGAAGTGTGTGGGAATACTGTGCACTTCCTATACCGATTATCACTGATTTGTGTTCCTTGAGAATTTCCTTTATCACCTCAAGATGCCCCAGGTGAAATGGTTGAAATCTTCCAACTATAAAAGCTCTGGAGCCATTAATCATTCTTCACCATCTCACACATCTTCATTTCTGAATTGTCGAATATGAACCAGTTCAGAATACTTGTGATATCGTCCTTTAATTTTTCAGCATTTCTTAAAAGCTCTGATAGTTCATTCATTCCTTCGACATTGTACGTTCCTTCTGCACTCAAAAGAGCATTAATTTTAGCCTCTATTGAAGAGACCTCCTCGCTGCTTCCACTAACAAGATTCATATCTCCGATAAAAATTGACATGTTTCTGGACACTTTCCTTCCTTTTTTACTATCCGCAACTTCAATCTTGGAGTTTTCTTTAAAATATATGACGTTCATGAGCTTAATCAGGGCCTCAGCTGAATATGAATTTTCTTGAGAATCCGATCGAAGACTATCCTTTCTGGTGAGGTTAAGCCCACTGAAAAGGTAATTCTCAACGTTTCGGAATACCCTCGTCTTTGTGACGGTTATCTTATTCATACTATCAACAAAGTCCGCCCACCTGCCCATTAAATCACCAGTGCTTGAAGGGATATGATTTCTAGCAAGATCTACCCAGAGAGGGCGTTCATCTATTACAGGTACTGGTATGTGCGTATCATTGGGGGATGTATATGGCGGTGGTGAAATCAGACTATCTATCATATCTCTGGCCACCCTCCTGAGAGTAACATAATGCCTTTCAAGCCTTTCCCTTATAATTTCATGATGTCTCATCTCTTCGGTTATTTTTTCGACCTCTTTATCAATCTCCACCTTGAGTTCTTCCTTCGTTGAATCCTCTTCCTCATCAGGTTCCTCAACTTCCTCGTATTCCTCAGCTATATCGGATTCTCTTCCAATAATATGAACAGAATCAGTTGCATTATCATCCCCCGTAAATAGATCTACTAATCTCGATATATCATTCCTCATTTTCCGAACTATTGCAAAATCAGACAGAGCAAGAAGAATCGCAAAAGAAACAATTATTGCAAAAAGTGTTAAGATACTCATTATATCTTACTCATCTCCTCCATAAATTCTCTCAATTTTTCCATTCCTTTCCTTATGGTAACTTCGTCAGTCGCATATGATATTCTAAAATGTCGTTCTCCCTGGCTTCCGAAAACTGAACCCGGGGTAAGTATTAGCCCCTTTCTCTTGAGAGCTTCCTGGCAAAATTCAACTGAGCTTAAGTTCATATCGTATCTTGGGAATATGTAAAAAGCGCCGTCAGGGCGATTAAGGGTTAATCCCGGAATATTTTCCACAAGTGATGTAATTAATTCAAGCCTTTTTTTGAAAATTTCCTTCATTTTTTCAGGACTTTCGTCATCATTGAGCGCTTCTAATGCGCCCATTTGAGAAATAGATGGTGCACAGGTGATGGTCTGTTGCTGAAACTTATCTGCAGCATCAATGACTGAACTGTTAGAAATCATATATCCAATTCTCCATCCCGTCATGGCGTATGATTTTGAAAAACCACTTATCAAAATTGTGTGATCCATTGTCGGATCCAGTTCAAATGGACTCTGTATTGAACCCTCATATACGAGTTTTTCATATATCTGATCTACCATTAGATAGATATTTTCGTCTATGCATAATTTCTGTAATTGTTTTATCTGTTCTCTCGAAAAAACCTTCCCTGTCGGATTGGCAGGATTGGAAATTATCACTCCCTTTGTTTTTGGTGTTATTGCATTTTGTATATTATCTATATTGAGTGAAAAATCATCGTTAGATTGAACGCCAACCGGTTTAATACCGTATAAATTTCCAATCTCAGGATAGGAGAGGAAATAAGGCTCTGGAATAATTATTTCATCGCCTGCGTCTGCAATCGTCAGATAGGATAAATTAATGGCAAATTTGGTTGGTGTTACTATTACGTTTTCCTTATTTATGATAGTATTTCCATCGGGTAAAATCTTTTTAATAATCTTCTCCCTTAGTTCAGGATATCCCTTTGAAGGAGTGTAATGTGTATAGCCCTCCAGAGCCTCTTTAAAGGCATAGTTGATAACAGGTTTGGGTGTTAAAAAATCTGGTTCTCCAAGATCG
>JAKAYH010000498.1 GCA_021826835.1 Thermoplasmata archaeon
TGTAAATCTCTGTATCATTCTCTTGACCGATGCTGCGTGAAATGTTGCTATGACAGGATGACCGGTTTGCATGGCCTGAAACGCCATGGATCCTTCTGCTCCTCTAATTTCTCCAACTATGATGTAATTTGGTCTGGACCTTAATGCCGTTTTCAGCAGATCAAAAAGAGTTACCCTGCTTTCTTCTGCACCCCTTTCTCTGGTGACAAGCTGTTGCCACGCAGGCTGTGGGCATCTGATTTCCGGAGTATCCTCTGCGCTGAATATTTTTGCCTCCGGTCTTATAAAGGGAACAAGGGCATTGACAACCGTTGTTTTTCCACTGGCAGTCTCACCGCAAACGAAAACACTCTGTCCATATTCAAGCGCTAACCATAGGTAAGCAGCTTCCTCAGCAGACATGGTGTTGTATTTCACAAGTTGAATGATACTGATAGGAATATCCGAGAATTTCCTGATGGTGAAACTTGGACCTCTGATTGAAACATCACTACTATACACAATTGAAAGCCTTGAGCCGTCTGGCAGTGTTGCATCCACTATGGGTACCTTATCGCTGACCGGTCTCCCGATTCGTTCACTCAATCTCTTTGAATAAATGGCAAGTCTCTCCATACTGCCGAAAACTATGGAGGTTTTCAATGTATCGAATATTTTATGGACAATAAACACGTCTGAGGGACCAATCCCACTTATATCCTCTATGTTTGGATCCCGGATAAGCGGTTCAATTGGTCCGAGACCCACAACATCTCTTTTGAGATGATATAACAATCTAGGGAAAAACTCCTGAGTAACGGTTGCTCTGGAACCTGAAATTTTATTGCTCCCCCCAATAGACACGACCTTTGAGAAGAGGATATCTATGCTTTTTTCCAGTTCACTTTCATTTTTCGGTGCAGGAAATTCTGCTGCTCTCTGCAATATGAGTTCAAGAATTCTTTCAAGAAACTCAGATTCTTCTATGGATAATTCCGGCTCTATGGTTTCGTAGAATTGTTCTCCGTCTATTCTGTAAACATGGATGAATATGGGGTCACCCACAGGATAAATAATATCAAATTCTTTCATCGACTTCAATGAAGAATCAGGTACCGTAACAAAGTTCGGAGTTCGCTGCCTCTCATTCCTGTATTTCACCAGATGGTTATATAGATGAGGATTCCTGCTGACAGCCTGTTCCAGGGTATCTGATCTTATTCCTGCTTCCATCTTTTCGCCTCAGGACACGCTGGATATTTCCACTATGAGACCCCTTCCAGGTTCAATCCTGTAAGGAATTGTCTGCTGAAAACTGTGCCTCGCCATTGGAAATTTTATTAGGTCTATTATATGCTTTCTTTCACCAAGCATATCCTTAGAATTCAGGCTGATAACTGTCGTTGAAAGCTGGTGTATTTTTAGCAGAGTTTGCTCATCAAAATCTGAAGGGTTCAATGTAACCATTACAATTCTTCCCTCTGAGAACTTCCTGAGCGAACTGTAAAACTGGACGGGTTCAAAATCTTTGAACATTCCCTCCTGAAGTGAATCCAGGATCACCACATTCTTCTCCCCAATTTTCCGGTTCAAAAGTATCTCTTCAATGGTAGGCTTCCTTGCTCTCATAAGCACAAAAACAGATGTTAGGTAAGTAACCCTGTCATTCATTATAGAATCAAAGAGAGGATAACCTAGTGTTTCGCTCTCAGATATAAATTCCCTGATTGGGAATTGAGATGAAACATAGGCAACGGTATTTCCATTTTTAACCAGGCCATAAGCAAGTCTTATGGAAAAAAGGGTTTTTCCATCACCAACGCCCCCCATAACGGTAATTATCTGCCCCTGGTACAGACCTCCGCCCATTCTTTTTTCAAGTTCATCGCTTTCCAATCCAAAATTCAAATACATTTTCACACCTCAAAAATTAGCTGTTTGCTGATTCCATTATATATTGTTATGGTCAATGTGTAATAACCAGGAGATAGTGTAACATTTGCCACAATGATACCAACCTGTCCCGGTATTAAACTACCATTATTCCCGGGGTTGCTGAAGAGTAGCTGGGAATTCATTATTTCACTTCCGTTGATCATGACATTCACAGTGTTGTTTGTAAAATAAAAGGCCTGGGTTCCAATATTCTTAATGTAGAAAGTATATCCAACTCCCTGTTTATAAGGTATCTGAGATGGATCATTAATTATTTTGAAATTATCATCGAGCATGGACGAAACCTGGGTGGAAGAGTTTTTCATACCGATGGTAAGATCTGATGTCTGGTATGCAAGCGCGCCTACCACAGAAGCCGTTACTATTAACGTAGCAATGAAAAATATGAGTTCGGATATTCCCGTTGAACTCATTTGTAAACCACCTGAATGTATTTTTCATATCCTGTGTTGATGATGATTAAAACGGAAGCATTTCCGCTTGCATAGCTTACCGATATAGATTCTTTCATTAATGGAAGAAAGTAATTATTTGAGTAAATGAAGCTTACTTCCGTACCATTTACCAGCACATTTGATTGAGACATTGTGAGTGCCACACTGCCATTATTTGTCATATTAATTGTTATGTTAAATTCTGAAACTCCTTTAATCACGGAGTAATTGGACACTGAAACCTTTGAATTTTCAAGTCCGCATATAATCTTATTTTTATTTGTAAGTGAATTATCAAGCTGAACATTGCCAG
>JAKAYH010000499.1 GCA_021826835.1 Thermoplasmata archaeon
GACTATTCAATAAGTGTATATACAGAGTTAACCTTTTAATCACTACACCGTTTTGATGTAACCTGAAATTATCAGTTTATTGATAAGACGGTGTTTGTGAGGCAAATCAGTGGTGCCTATATTTAGCTCAAAAATATAGAATATTCAGGATATTCGGAAGAAGATTATTAAGTGGTTCTAACAAGAGGTATCCCATTGAATTTGATTAGGATAGCGGATCTGCAGCACATCCTTAATTGTCGCAGGAAAAAGAAAGCGATGAGAGTTTGGTTCTTATAAAACAAACCCTTATTGAAAGATCGGAGAATCTACTTAATTTTAGCTGAAAAAAGAGCATGAGAGAAAATTATACGTAGCAGAACAGAAACAAGTCGAGAGATGATCCTAATTACTAACTTAGATAATCTGGGTATTCATGGTAAAGGCTTAATATTCAACATAGGCGTAAAGTCTACGGGATTATAATTGTAAAGATTATATAAGTTCCATGAGAAAAAATTTGAGAGAAAATATTGCTTCTTCCAACGTCTTATGCCAAATTTTGATTAACTTTTAATGTTAATCTCGTTTTTCAATAATAAAGCGAAGGTTTTTCGAAAACTTCGAGTATTATTAATACACAACACTTTAATAAGTGCTTTACACTGGTTACTTGGTAGTGCGAACCATGATAGCGTATGCAAAATAAATTGTTCGGTCTTACAGGTCATAAGCTGCTGGCGATTTCCAATGGCAACCTTGAGCTGAACGAATATGTCTGGGAGATGTATCCTAACAATAAACCTTCGGGAAGCAAGGATTTAGGCAAGTACAAAGAACTTAAATTTGTATCAAAAGAGGATTCACAAACACTTCTTGTATTTTCTGCTCCCAAAACTTTAGATATTGTGAAGACCATTGCAATTGCTGCCGTGACACGGGACACAAGTAAGTCGAACTATGCATGTGTCTTAGCAAGTCCTTGTGGATACAAGGAGAGGCTGCTGGCCAAATCTCTCTTGGTTTATCTTATCTTAAGCATAAATTATGTTATGATAGACGGAACTGTCAAAAAAATTAGGAATGAGAATTATTTTACTAATATCGAGCAAGAGTCCGGAACTCATGCTAGAAAGAGAGAGAAAATGGAAATAATGAAGGACGTGCTTAACTTCATACGCCAAAAGGATGGTGCAAGTATAACCAACATAATTACCAAATGCAATTTGAACTATACCTCCGCTCTTAAGATTTTAGATAGATTGATTGAGAAGGACTATCTGGAAATTGAGATAGCAGGAATCAAAAACATCTATGTTATGACAGATAAAGCTAGATCTTTCCTGGAAACAGTACCCTACTATGAGATTTAATTATGGAAAGATGGAAATGAATTTTGAATGATATCTGGCCCACCCTCCTTTTCTTTAGTTCAGGAGTTTCTTATTCTACTTGCTCTGATACTGCTCCCGGTTGCGGCATACTTGCTTAATTTAAAAGTAACAAGACACATTGATCTCATTTCTAAACGGCTTGGTGCTATACAAAAAACCAAACTACTAGAACTTGCACGTGAACTCTTAATGTTCTTTGGCTCCAGCAAAGCAAGCGACTCCGTTACGCGGATGTTAAATAGCATAAAAGAAAATGGAAATGAAGATGATTTTGAATCAGCTGCAGCCGAGGCAATTCCAGACATTGAACAGCTTCACAGATCGCTCTCTGAAGTGCTTGATCCAACCATAAGTGTTTCCAAGATCCGGGCAGATAAAAAATACATCCTGTTGCTTGTGTTAATGGATGGAGTCTTTCTCTCTTCTATAATTATTTTAATTTTTCTTAATAATCAAAATTTCGAAGTGGGTTACATCTATCTCATCATAGAATATCTAGACCTTGCATGGGCAATAGTTATTTCCTTTGTGTTCAAGATTATTTCATCGCAGGTGTCCAACCTAGAAGAAAGTAAACTTTCTTCAATAATCCCAAATTATTAATATTTTATTTACAATTGATAGTGACTTTTGGAATCTAAAAGGAGAATTCAACCTGATTTGTACCATGCAAAAGAAAAAGCAAATAGGCATGATTTGATTTCATTCCGTTGCACATATGGTATTGGAAAACTTTTCTGCATCCTTAAGGGAAACAATCAGGAAGATAACAAAATCCAGCTACGTAGATCAGGAGACTATAAAAGAGGTGGTCAGGGATCTGCAGAGAATTTTGCTCAAGGCAGACGTGAACGTAAAGCTAGCCCTTAATCTTTCCAAGACTGTAGAGGAGAGATCGACACAGGAAAAACCTCCCAGCGGTATGGCCCCGCAGGATTTCATCGTGAAGATAATTTATGAGGAGCTTCTGAAGATTATGGGGGTGGAATCCAACCTGACGCTCGCCCCCCAGACAATTATGCTTGTTGGCCTTTATGGGCAAGGAAAAACAACTTCTGCGGGGAAGCTAGCCAAGTTTTTCATGAGAAAAGGTCTCTCCGTTGGCTTGATCGCTGCTGACGTGCATCGCCCGGCAGCTATGGAACAGCTTGAACAGATTTCAAAGCAGGTAAAGTCTGGATTTTATGGTGACAAGTCGCTTAAAGATCCAGTAAAGATTGTAACCAGGGGGCTCGAAGCACTCGATTCTTTCCAGATAAAGATAATTGATACCAGCGGAAGGGAGATCGGA
>JAKAYH010000028.1 GCA_021826835.1 Thermoplasmata archaeon
TTCCGATTTTTCATGTTTTTAGCAATTTCATTATTTTCCTATTATTACTCCTATGCAAACATTGATCTACTGGTACTTTACCCTGCTTTTCTCTATCTATCCATTTCAAGCTTTATTTTCGCTTTCTTTCCAATTTTGTCAAACTCGCCCGATGATTTTAAAAGAAGTATTGGAGAATATATTTCCTCCAAGTATATTAAATGGGAAATCGCAGCCTTCATCCTAGGTTTTTTCCAGGGTATTTTAGCAGTTCCTAAGCCAGCTTCAGAGAACTCAGATATCCTTGTTATCCTGCTTTTCCTCATAGTAATTGCCATAGTTTCTGGTATATGGAGCACCTATAGGGCCGGCACTGACAACATTTTGTATACACAACTTGGATTTTATGAGAAATTCCAAAAGCATGACAATGTTGTAAGCGATATTGGGGTTGATTATATGTCTAAGGCAATAGATGAATTCGTGGCAACCGGAAAGAAAGAGAAATTAATATTATCTATTACCTCTTATTTGACAAAACTCAACAATTCTGAAATGAAAGTTGAGGAATACTTAAAAGGAATAATGAGTTATAAGAATAGAAATTTGAGCGGTTATGGAATCACAAGTAAGAATGCAATCATACGCAATGAGATGAAACAAAGAAATTTGCTTGTAAGGGCCATGATTCTAACTATAAAAAGGAGCATAGGTGAGCAAAATGCAGAAAAACAATGAAAGTAACGAGACAATACAAAAGGCCGATGAACAGCTAGAAAAGATGATGGATGAAATACAGAAATATTATGTTGGAGACAGGGAGATAATTTCAAAAATAGTGGCATCTTTGCTTGCTTCAGGACATGTTCTTCTTGAGGATAACCCGGGAATCGGGAAAACTTTTGTAGCTAAATTAATATCAAGAATATTAGGCATATCCTATAAGAGAATCCAGTTTACTCCTGATCTTTTGCCAAGTGATATTCTGGGTACAAAGGTTTATAGACCTGCGAAGGGCGAGTTTGAACTTGTAAAGGGTCCAATATTTTGTAATTTACTTCTTGCCGATGAAATAAACAGAGCACCGCCCAAAACCCAATCTGCACTACTTGAGGCAATGGAGGAAAGGCAGGTCACCATAGAGGGTGAAACCATACCTCTTCCTAAACCATTCATAGTTATTGCAACGCAGAATCCTATTGAATTTGAGGGAACTTATCCACTTCCAGAGGCTCAGATGGATCGATTTATGATACGACTATCCTTCGGATATCCAACAGACGATACCCAAATATTAAAGAGAAGAATATCATGGACCAATGACGACCCTAGTTCCAAGGCGGAAGAAATTTTCTCAGCAGAAACCATAATGGATATCCAGAAACTGGTGGAGAGCTTTGTTAGCGTTGATGACAAGGTCATCAATTATATTTCAAGTTTCGGGGATATTAGAAAAGATTCAAGGGTTCTTGCTGGTCCGAGCCCGAGAGGGTTAATCTCTCTTCTTAGGCTTTCAAGAGCAATGGCTCTCATAGATGGAAGAGATTTTGTCATACCAGATGATGTGAAGCTTTTGGCTAAGGAATGCCTTTCGCACAGAATCGTTCTTAAACCAGATCAGGTAATGGAAGATATCCCGTCATCGAAAATAATAGAAGATTTCATGAAAAAGGAACCTGTACCTAAGTGATCTTATTTGATAAAGGAATGGAGTAAGCAGCTTATCACCATAGTCCTTCTGGCAGGATTTGTTGCCATATTTGCCCTTTTGGCTACTGAAAAGACCATTATTCTAGGTATATTTTTTCCAATTATCTTTGTATTTATAATAATATATACTGTTAAAGATGAGGATATTTCATTAACATTCGACATACCTAACAGGATGAAGGTAGGTGATGAAGCACTATTTCATATTAGAATAAAATCAAGTGGAGGTTTTGGTCTCTTCAATATATCGCTTCCTACTTTTAGCGAAATGGAGATAGTAGAAGGGACAAACGTCTGCCTTATGTTTAAAAGTATCAAAGAAAGGTCGAAGGATGTAACATATAAAATTAAAGCTACAAGAAGGGGAATATTTGAACTGACAGATTCGGATATAACATATATTCCTGTTATTGGAATGGTAAGAAAAAAGAAGATAACTGTGAAAACGTCAAAAACCATTGAGGTTGTTCCGGCGATATCAATGCTAAAGAAATCGCAATTTCAATTCAGAAGCAAGGTTATCAAGCCGAGAATTGCCATATCCAGGCTGGGACCTCCTTCGACGGATTTTGAATCAATTAGGGATTATATTCCAGGCGACCCATACAAAACCATAAACTGGAAGGCAACTGCAAGGAGAAATTCTCAGGATAAACTATTGGTTAATGTTTATGAAAGAGAAGGAATGAAGACTTTTATTTTCATTCTAGACAGGGGGAGCAACATGCTAATGGGAACAACCAGTCAGAATCCCCTTGAATATTCTATCCCTTTAATACTCTCAGGGGCAAAATATCTGACATCAAAGGGGTCTAATGTAGGGTTCTGGGAAACAAGGGCTTATACCGAACCAAAGAGCTCATATATCCAGCCTTCTTCCGGAGGAGATACATATAACAAACTTCAGAGAATATTAATACGTGTAGAGGCCGTAAAAGGGAGGAATATCAAATACAAACCAGACAAGGCCCTTTCTCACATAATTTCGGAAACTTTGCCTCAGGTAATGTTCATAACGAGCATCAACAGCCTAAATTATGCAGCAATAGCAGAATTTTCATCTGCTTTGATCAGTGCAGGTGCGAGGTTAACCCTTATGGACATTTTAACTCAGGGAATATCTGCTAAGTTCAGAAGGGAAGATCTCATAGGTTTATTCCAGAGAAAGGTAATTAAGGGGGCAAAGAGTGAATTTTACAAAGTATTTCCTACTAGGTGTTCTATAATACAGTGGGAACCTGCAGCAGAAAGTATAGGTTTAGCTGCCTCGAGATTGGCTATGCTTGCGGGGTGGTAATATAAGATATCAACTATCCTTAACAATCGCTCTGATCCTATTCATAATTTATTGCATGTTGATATTTCTAATATCAACGACATTCATAGCATATATTTTCATCATTCTGGCACTGCTCATATTTTTACTTGGAATCTTAATGGCTAACAATCATAGATCAACCGGAGAAGAGCCCAAAAACAGATTTAAGTTCATAGCAATTCTACTTCCATTTATTCCCATAATTTTTTCCAGAGGGTATATAGGGTCACATCTCACCTTTTTATATGCCTTTAATACTCCGGATACAGTTTTTATTGCCCTAATATTCCCTTTGGCTGAATTTTCTGTGGTAATGCTTTCAAATTATGAGTCCGCATCATTTATTGGAAAACGTTCCTCCACCGGCGGTTACGATATACAGGATATGGAAAGCGAGTTGGGCAGATTTACCAAGACAATTTTCCTAATTGCGTTAGCAGCATTCGTACTTGGTTATCTTTCCTATATAGCTGTTCTCACTTTACCAACCTTTAACATTGGGCTTATTCCTGCTATTATAGTATTCTTTGCAGTTTATGCCATACTGATGAGAAATACCATTAAAAAGACAGAGCAAGAGTAGTTAATGGGTGCCATAAAGCTCCATGGAAATCTCTTCCTGAACCTTCTTAAAAATTTCAGTTGGCGTATATTTTTCCTTTGCTTTAAGAATCATATCATACAATGTTGATGGGTTCTTTTGTACATTAACAAATAATTCAATTCTCTCTCTTATTGAGTCAATAGCTCTTTCTATCATCAGGGAATTTGCCTGAAAGATTTTCAAATCCACCTTGCCTGTAGATATTTTCCCCTCTCTTACGCTAAGCATTACTATTTCACCTTCTATATTCTCTATTGGAATCTTGTTTTGAAGGGAGTAAAGGTGCGAATAGAGAGATATTTGCTCATAATATTTGTCAAGGTCTCCAGCTTCTTTGCTTGTCTTGAAATCAACTATTCTTGTCTTTTCAACGCCATCTTCCATGAATGTATATCCGGCATCTATTTTACCCATGATTGTTAGATCTGTGTTTATTTCCGGAAAAAGCTCCTTCACGTTACATTGTACTGTCCCTTCAGACAAAATCCATTTGACTCCCTGAAGGCTATTGACGCTTGAATAGTATTTTAAAAAGTTATTCCAGCTCTTTGCTTCCACATCATTGCTGAGAAGTCCTGGTGCCTTTTTATCTGTTAGAAAATCCTCTATAATTTTGTGCGTGTTAGTACCGAGCTGAAGAGCTGTGCTAAAGTCTGAAACTCCAAGGATATATCTTGATACAAAGGATGGCAGCTCTTCAAGTGAACCTATCATTGAGAAACTTAGTCTTTTTAATCTGCTTATTTTCTTCTGAATAAACTCCAATAGCCATTTTTCTGAATTCTCATGTGAAGTTAATGAACCCATTTCACTATTCTGTTTCTGACTCATTGTCTCAAATGAAGGTGTATCAGTTTCTACCTTTACTAATACAGATTTTCCATCAATCTTATATCTTTCAGATTCCTTTGATTTTGTTATGATCCAGAGGCTTTTTCTGGTTCTTGTAAGAGCCACAAAATCAATCCTGTTTTCCTCCTCTTTCCTATCGTCAGGGTCATAGTGTTGCCCCTGAGTTCGCAATATACTGTTCATTATAAGATCCATTCCGCTTGGATCACTCCATGATTTTCTTGATGGTACATATACTACATAATCAAATTCTCTTCCTTTGGCCTTATGAACTGTACTTATTGTTATTCTCTTCTCCACATCATCCTCAAGACTTTCATCAGAATTTTCCTGTTTTAGGAAAGATATGAGATCCTGTTTACCACCTTTGACCTTCTCAAAGAATTCCGGTATAGCGTTTGAAAGCTCTCTTGCGGCCATGAAAAAATTCTCCCTTTTTTCAATGGATTTGGGTATTATATATTCAGTGAATAGCTTCTGAACCATGCCCAAATTTTCTGAATATTTTCTTCTCATTGATAAAAATGGGTCCGGTAAAAACTCATCAAACTGGTCTTTGAATTGAATTGTGTCAACTGTTTTAATCGCATCACGTAGAGATACCCCAGAATATTCTGTGTAAAGTGCCTTTATCACATCATTTTTTTCAGTTGAAAGAATTCCCATTATAAAGGTTGTAATAGCCCTTTTTTCAGTTTCAAGCGTAGTGACTATGGATCCTGAACCATGATCGATTTGCATCTCCTTCATAAAATCACTTACTTTAAGAGCCTGATAATTACTTCTTACGATTATCCCTATGCGTTCATCCTCAGACATCACTTTTAGGATGTTTCTGACAGCAATAGCTGCAGTTTCTTCGGGATTGTCAGCAAGAGTTATTTTAACTTCACCTTGTGTTTCTTCCTTCATGCTTTCCATTACCTGTAACTCAGATATATCCTGTTCTATGTTCAATTTACTAAAGAAAGATATGACATAATCCACCACACTCCTTGGAAGCCTGTAAGTGTGCATCATTATTTCTCTTTCAAAATCTTTATGATTTCTAAACGCATTGAAACTCTCGATATTTCCACCCTGAAATCCAAATATGGCCTGTTTGGAGTCGCCGACGGCGAATATATTCTTTCCCGACAGCTTTATTATCTGACTTTCCAAAGCACTAATATCCTGGACTTCGTCAACAAGAATATGATCATAGGGGGGAGTTTTCATTTTTTTTAGAAGCTCTTTTGCCAGAATAAGAAGATCCTGATAATCCAACAGATTGTGGTTTTTATATTCTTCATAATCTCTAAAAACCAGTAGGAACTTATCTAGAAGAGCCTTTGCTTCTTCTAATGATATTTTTACCGAACCTTCCTGATTATCATACATTTCTGTAAGAATGTGGTGAGCTTCTGAATCTGATACATCTTCAGGAAGTATGCCAAAACTTTTTATGAGTTTAATAGCATTGATTACTTTACCCGTTGTTAAAATATAGTTGTTTACTTCTCTAAATAGCGATTCCTCCGTTCCTGTAGTTACATCTCTGGAAACAATTGACTTTGTCAAAATGTACCGGGCAAGTCTTTCTGATATTATTTCTGGAGTAATGTCAAATTCTCTTAGTAAACCGATACAGTAACTGTGAAACGTTTCTATTTCAGGAAGCGAATTAGTGTAACTCTTTTCTGATAATTTCCTAGAGATTCTCTCTTCCATTTCTCCTCTTGCTTTTATTGTGAATGTAACGCAAATTATTTTTTCTGGTTTAACACCCTGTTCGAGTAATTTAACCACTTCTTCTGAAAGCCTTTCAGTTTTCCCTGCCCCTGGGTTCGCGATTAGAATTTTATGTTGTTTAGAAGTAGTTTCCATAATACTCTAATATGAATACCTAATTATTTTTTTCACAATAATATTGAAGCCCGATTATTCAAATTTAAAATGTTGATCTGTGAAAAAAAAATTTATTTGTTCATCATAACTAGAATACCACCAATAAGTATTATTATAAATCCAGCTATCTCAATATTGACAAAGGTAATCATTCCTGCTATTGCAATAACTATCATAGAGGTATATCCAACTTTTTTATCCCTTCTTGAAAATTCAGTTCCCAAGAGTGCTATCAGGGCAAATATTATTAGTTGGACGGCCCCAGATGAAGGAAACGTTCCGAATATTTTTAAATAACTACTAACAGAGTGTAAGACCAACTCTAAGACAGCGATTATTATGAGAAATAATCCTCCTACCAGCCCAAATTCATATGAAAGTTTTAGTTTATCCACGTTCATTGTCATATGGATTTTGATTAAATACTTTATCTTGAAAGTCGAATTAACACTATATGGGACAATTTAAAGATGATAAATAAAAATAGTGTTATTCAAGTATATGATCAACAGAATATCATGAGAAACTCTTTAATTAAAAACAAATCCTTACTAAATTATTTAATCCTGTAGCTTGTACCCCTCCAGTCAATGTGGGTTGATTTGGCGCCTTTTATTATATTATAGAGATATATGAATGGAAGCATGATACTAATTGGAATGAGCCATGCTGAATTCTTTGGATCCCGCATTCCGGAGTTTATAAGGTTCAATATATATGGTACATAACCTATAACAAAGAATGGATTTATCATAACAGTTATAAAAGTTATAAGCACCAGATAAAATATGATTCCAACATATACAAAAACTCCGCCAATTAAAGCTCTTTTATCAAAAATTATGCTGACGGCCATTTGCCTTTCTGCCCATTTTAAAAAGGTTTTTTTATCATCTTTTACAACAATTTTTGGACTAGCAGCAGGGCTATACGCAATACCAACTTTTTTGTCCCTGCAGATTTTAGTTATTGCAGCATCATCGGAAACTGCGGTTGAAAAATAATTTAGAGAAGCCTCATCCATTAACTCACTCCTGAATGCAACAGAACCACCCCACACAAAGCGACTAGGGCGGAATTCCATCATGTTGATCCCCATGTACCCCCAGATTTCCTTGACCTTTGACCAAAATCCCCCCATTGGAATAAATCTTGGGTAAGTACTTACAGCACCTATTTCTTTCCTATGCAGTGGAAAAATCAGTTCTTTTAGCCAGTGTTCAGGTACTATGGTATCAGAATCTGCCAGAACAATTATCTCAAAATCCTTCAATTTTCTCATGGCAGTAGTTATGGCTCTGACTTTACCACTAGCAGCTTTTGAATAATGGTCCGTTAAGAGGTAATCTATCCCAAGTTTATTGATTACTTCAAGAGCCTCATCCTCCTCACTGTCTACTACTGCAACAATCTTAAAGTTTGAATAATCCTGTCTTGACAATGAGTTGAAGTTTACCTCCATCTCATGATCCTTACCACGGCATGGAACCACAACCAACACTCTGGGGAAATATTTGTAATTCTCGTTTGAATTAAAAAAATGAATTTTCCAGTAAACGGATAAAATTATTCTTAGAATCATTAAGGAAGTAAGGAAAAATATGAGAATCATTAAGCTAATAAAAATAAAGTGAATCATTTAAATCCATCCAAGATCATTTTTTTGGAATCTCTCTTGTCTTGGTTTCATGTTTACCTGTTTCCCTTGTTCCTTTTCTTCCGCTGACCACTTTAAAGAGATCAGAAAGGGAAAGCACAGAAAATATGAGCCCTATTAGTAAGGCAAAGAAGAAGAATATCTGTATTCTGATAAACCAAACAGAGGTTGTATCAGGGATCAAGGAACTTGTGAAAGAAAGGATCATAAGCATAAGACCTGTTAAAATTGTAAACAGAAAAAGTCGGTTAATCTGGGAAAATATTGGTTGTTTTAAGCTTTCCGGGTGAAAGCTTGGAATCATAGTGATCATAACGGTATAAGCAGCCATTAAAAGACCAATTACCGTTCCATAAAAGGTTAAGAGGTTAGGGTTTGCAAAAAAGGTGAGTAAATTGCTTACGGTTTGTGATGTATTAGGCAAAAAATAAGAGCCATATGAAGTGGTTAAAATAAAATCAACAAATAAACTTATTAAGGAAAGATTCCTCAATTTGAATAGGGTTTCTATATTGCCCCTTATCTTTATCTGTGCCACATTGGCATATCTCAATTTGCTTAAAAACTTTTTACAGGTTTTTTCTAACTAACTTTGCACTTCCCAATTCATAATTTTAAATGAACACTATCCTTTTTAGAAAAATCTAAATGTAGATTTATCCATTGCTTCAACAAATTCATTTATTGTTTCAGATTTGACTGAACTTTCATAGGAAATACGATCAAATGAAATGGCACATGTAAAATTAATTTCCTGAGAAGTCTTCTTTTGGACTTGAAAATAAATAGATTGAACTCTATCTAGGCCTCTTTTTTTATCTGGAAAATCTTCGAAGAATTCTATTAGCCCTATGTCTGCTGATTTGATTATGGAGTGACCGGAATAAGTTATGCTAAACCCAAATACTTCAATTTCCTTCAGTTTCTTTATTGAAAAAAGATTTACATAATAAGTTAATATGTCATAAAAATCGCCTTCTAACTGAACATCAAAATTCAAATAATCACAAAATTATTTTGAAAGTTTTTTGTTAATTCTTTCAATCTTGTCCTTTAATTTTTTTAGATCATAGACATCTAGTGGGGCCTTCTTTTTCCTTGTTTTTAATGTTAATTTCTCCCTTTGTCCCTGATCTTTGCACATAGCAATAGCATTCTCCTCGAATTTCTCTAAATTCCTAAGTTCAGCCATTTACTTTTCCTTTAGATATTTTAATATCAAATAAAAATATATTCATCTTTAAATTTCATAGAGCTTAGGTATCTAATAGATTAATATCTCGCAATAATTATGCAAAATTTTTTTGAACTTTCTTCTTCTGATATTAATTCCGATTTCTAATTTGATTTTCGACCCAATATTCTATTTTATCTTTTATTTCTTCCATTCTTGCCTTAGTTTCATCTGTTTGTTCTGCAATTGAATATAATTCGACTATTAATTTTGGATCTGCGATCTCATCTGATAGGGGATGTGTTTTTATAAAAACGCTATTCTCATATTCATCCATTAATCTCTTTATGTAAGGAGCAATTGAACTTTCCATTATCCCAGAAACATTAAACTCCATCGAGATATAATTTAACCCAGTTTTACCTGATAGATTGAGAACCTCAGGGAGCATACTTCTCATCTCCTTTGGAACGCCCGGAAGGCAAAAGATCTTATGTGAATTGGAAGAATAAAACAAGCCCGGTGCGGTTCCAACGGTGTTTTTGATTATGCCGGCACCTTCTGGAAAAAGAGCCATTTTCTTTCTCTCCTCAGTGAGAGATAGATTAAGATTCTTGTATTTCTCAATGATGACCGCGTAAGCTTCTTGATTGAGTATCAATTTCTTCTTTAGTCCAAGGGTAAGGCACTTAACTGTCATATCGTCAAAAGTTGGCCCTAGACCTCCTGTAGTGACTGTTATATCAAAATCTTTCAATGACGCTGCCAACGTTTTTGATATAATATTGCAGTCGTCCGGGATAGAAGTATGTCTGGAAACATAAAAACCCATTTTGGTAAACGCCATGGCTATTTCTGAGGCGTTTGTGTTAACCGTTCTTCCCTTGACAATTTCATTCCCTATTGATATAATTGAAACTTCTTTCATGAAGGTCACAAGGTGTTCAAATATACAATATAATATGTAAATATAGCGTCCAATATTATGGCAATTATCACGTATATCATTTGCCTTTTTCTATTTTCCACGTTTAAGATATTAGTAATGATATCAAAACCTTTTCTTTAGATAGACTGAAAATTAGATGGCTTTTTACCATGTTAATCATTAAGTGAAATCTTAGTATAAGTTATAAAAAGGTTAAATTCAATTCTATTATAATCCTTAAAACGTGTGAATAGTTAAAGTGATGGACTTGAACATTAGAAGAGTAATATTAGATGTTGGAAAAGGACTAAATCGCCCTACCCTTGTTGACCTTTCAGAGGCCATTATTTCTGTAAAGGGAGTAGATGCCGTGAATATAAGCGTTACTGAAATAGACATGGAGACAATGGGCACAAACATTACTGTTGAAGGTACAAACATTAATTTCGATGATCTTGTGAGGACAATAGAAGACGCAGGGGCTGTGGTTCATTCAGTGGATGAAATTGCAGCAGGAAGTCGTTTAATCGAGAATGTTAGGCGTGATATTTGAACAGAGAAACTATCTTTCCAATAACCATTGGGTTAGTTGATGGAATTATAACCACATTAATGATAACCTCGGGACGGATTGTATCTGGAGTAGATATGAGCCTTTATCACACATTAAGGATAGCTTCTGGTTCATCTATTGTGGGTGCTGGGAGTTATTTTGTTGCCCAATATAGTAAAATGAGAAACGAAGTTAGCAGGGTTTCAAAGCACCTCAATCCAGATAAGAATAAGCCAAGAAGAAGCTCCATGGAAAGGATTATTCTTCTTGAAACTGCAATAGGTACAATTGCAGCAGCTCTTTTTGGTTTTCTAGGTGCAATGATACCATTGTTGAGTGCAATAGCATTTACTTCAAATGTCTATTTTCCGTTTTTTATATCACTCCTTTCGTTAGCTGTACTGGGTATTTTTGTGGGGAAATATGCTAATGGAAGTTCCCTGAACTGGGCCATTGCCCTTTTGTTTATGGGTGTTCTGGTCAGCATTGTGGGGATATATCTTAACATCATTCCTTAATCTATGGGGACTTCCTAAAAAATTGTAATAAGGTGTCTGCAATTCTATGTTTAAATGAGAGAATATTCCATTCAGGTCATGACCCTATTGGTTTCTATTGCTATTTTCATAGGTTCATTATTTGATCTTAGTTATATGGGAGCAATATACATAGAAAGTTATGTTAAATTTGCATTTTGGGGCGGCATATTATCTTTGCTTCTATTACCGTTTGCATATTATATAACAAAAAGATTTTGGCCTTCATTTTCTGTTTATATACCGTCATTTTTTCTATTTCTACTGTCATTATCACTAATTTTCACATATCATTTTGTCATAGCAAACACAGGTTCGGGATTAAACATTTCGGCTTTTTTTGCGTTTTTTTATTTATTGCTCGCACTTTTAATTGTCTTAAGATTTCTATATTCATATGAGAGAAAATCTCTGACCAAAGGTTTTGTTTTTTTAATCTACCTTTATATCATGCTTTTCATAGGGGGCCTTTTCATTTACTCCTCCTTTGCAAACGATCCGCAAATTCTAGTAGGATCCATATATGATGACGAATCGCCTGCTGGTGTGCCTTATCTGTTTTCCAATGCCATTACAATATTTTCAATGCAGTTTACTATCACATTTTCAATTCAACTTACAATTATTTTTGGAATAATAGGGTCTTTTCTAATTGAAAACTTCAGGATGATCTTCGACCAGGCCAAGAAAAAGATGCAACAGGGAAAGGCCATTAACAAATTTTCAGGGGTATCCTACGCATTTGCGGGACTTTCATGCCAGTGCGAAGCAACAACATCTCTTCTACCGGCCATAGGTTCTGAAATTCTTGGGATAGTATCTTTGCCACTTGTAATGGAATCTTTGTTTCTAACCATTTTAACGTTTGTAGTCCTTAAACTAACCATAAGTGGTTTTTCAATTAGATTCTTTGCCAAAATTAAGAAACTTAATACTAACAAGCTGAAATTCATATTTGCAGGAGTTCTATTTGTGGTGTTGGAACCAGTTGTATTGATCGTAGGA
>JAKAYH010000029.1 GCA_021826835.1 Thermoplasmata archaeon
TAATTATTAATCTTTACTTAATGCCATTCAAGCAAGGTGGTGAAGAACGGAACATGCCTTAGAACCATGGAGAACGGGATCATATTCCGCATCCAGAGATATATCTGCAAAAACTGTAAATATTCATTTGTTGCACGTCCTCCCAATTACGGTTATGGAAAGCATTATCCTGAGGATGTAAAAGACAAGAGAGTGAAGACATCCCTGAGGAAAGCTTCGTCCATGTTCCATATCATTGGAAACGTGATCATATCCCATGAGGTCATCAGGAGATATGTGCCTCCTGCACTTCCAGGCATCATGGAATCATCCGGTTACTTTGTTTATGACGAACAGTACTCCCATATCAGTGGTGTTGAAAATTACCGGGACCTTATGAAGGATTCAAAAAATGGAAACTTTGTGGAAGAAATACTGGATGATCTGAAGGAAGACACACTGACAGGATTCTTCATAAGGGCACTGTCAAGGTTCAGCATCCCTGAAGAGATATTCATCACCACTGATGGATATCATTATGAATCCATATTGGAAGAAGTATCTGTAAGGTTGAATGCAAAAATAAGAAGGCAGAGATGCCTCTTGCACACAAGATGCAGCTGCAAAGAGGATGATCAGGTACATGTTCTTCCAGAACGAAACAAACCTGAAGAAACTCGGAAAGAACATGGATGCAGTTGAAAAGATCACTGAAGGCATGAATGAGAAGGAAATTGTAAAGATCATGCTGGAGAAGATCAACAGTTTGTATGGCGATGACAGGATCATTGCATCATTCCTCACATTCGTCATGAAGCACAGGAAAGAGGTGTTCCTGTATCTTGAGGATCCAAAGATGGAGAAGACCTCAGACAAGGCGGAACAGCACTTCTCCATCCAGTCATGGCTGTTAAAGCATCGGTTCAGGACAAAAGAGGGCCTGATAAGAACATCCTACTGGTATCACCGGTATCTATCAATCGGAATGTGACAATGTCAAATTTCAGATGAATTAAAGTCGGAGTCTGCGTAATTGATTAAAAATTATTAAGATCTGAAAGAATATAGTTCTATATTATGACCACGGCAAAACGTTCAAGGCTTAATAAAAAATCAGAAGATATCCTTAATGATCTGAAGGACTATTTGCCTTACGAATGAAAGGAATTGCTTCGTGACACTTCCACAACCAAAGATATAATCACGCAGTTTGCCAGAGAACTTCCTGCCGAGGTTTATGAAATTGTAAGGGATAAAATAATATTGCAAATGTTTTCTATTGACAAATCATCCTTGTCAATCCTCTATTTTGTTGTTGATTCAAATATAATTATAAAGGATGCATTCAGAGTTGGCAAAGGAATGGTTTCTTCCACTGAGAGAATATTTTCATCCATATTTGTAAAGTTGTACGCGCCAAAGTCAATAGAAGAAGAAGTATTCTCACAAATAAAATTGGATCTTCCCAAAGGTTGTTCAATAGATATTGCAAACATTCAAGCAAAAAAGTTACTTTCAAAAATAGAATTGATTGACGACACAAGACTGAAAGTTGAATACGCGGAGTTAAGTTAATTTCGAGAAAAATCCGGTAACGACGCTTCTTTCCTTAAGGTAGGAATTGACTTGGGAATAAAAAGAATCATAACTGGCGACAAAGCATTCGATGAGCCTACGATCATACACAGATTCGAACTTGGAGAAGATGTAAGTATGATCGTATCTGTTGAGGCTGGAGCTTTATCTCTTTCTTTCATTGTAGGTGCAACATATATTGGAACAATGGCAATCTATTGGATTTTATTATTGCTCTACAAGGTCCTTACTCAACTCTACGCTTTCCTAGCTTTGATAGTCTCTGCAGGAATTACTGGATTAGTGAATGTTTTTAGAAATCCACAAGACTGATTTTGGTATATTATTATATTGATTTTATCCGGCACAGGAGTTGCATTTGTATTTTCTAAAGACATTAGAGAACACGCTATTAATTGGATCATGGATCTCTATGATTTTATTTCGAGCATATCAAAGTATGTGATGGAAGTACTTACCAATCTCTCGAAAGGTTCAGTGGATATCGCAGTAATATTCAAAGATGAACTTGGACCATATTTTGTAAGTGTTGGATTTGCATTGATGTTTTCGATTGCAGAAATGAATGAAAACTTGATGCGATATTCATACTTTTGGTGTCATCAAATTTTTACGTATATGGCGCCAAAATCCCATTTTGATCGCTCCATGTTAATGAGATTTTAGATCCCATGGTCAAGCCCATTAAATATATATTTATTTCTATAATATAGCCTTGGCGCATCATTTAAGTTGTCGTACCATTAATAGTATGGCAAATTATGACGGTTATTCTATGTTAAACCATTCATCCTTGCAGAGCATCTTTTAACCTTACTCTAAATGAACTGTCCATTGAATATTACCTTAAAGTTGTTAATATTTGCCTCATTTTTAACTTTGTCTAGTATTGCTTTACTTTTAATGTCCAAATCATTGTAACTGATTTGCGAGGCCGTTGTCAACTTTAAAGCAGGAACTGAATTATAATTGAGTTGGTTGACAGTAACGGTACTTAGATTGGTGAAAATTATCATTTTAAGGATACCGTCTTTTATATCTTCCAGAGAGGGTAGTGCTCCATGACTTGTGTGTTTTGCTTCGACAAGGCATAAGTTTGTTCCGTCGAGAACTGCTTCATCAACGGTAAATGGATAAAAGCCATTGTAGAAATTAGTTATGGTTATTGTCGCCTTCTCTCCCTCTAGGGACTCTTTTGGTTGGATGGTTTTGCTCTCTCTGTATTGAGCATTTATTCCACGAGATCTGGATGCATCTCTGAAGATTTCTAAACCTGAAGCTAACTCGTCAATTTTCTTGCGGGCCCCATTTTCTAAATGCATTTTGACTCCTAAAGTGCGAGAAATATTGCTATAACTTTTGATGGCACATTCACCTATGTTTGCAACTTGCTCCAATTGGGTCATGTTCCAATGCAATGCATCTGAATAATATGATGCGATTTTCATAATGCGATCCCTGATGAAGTTGTGATCGAATTCCTGGTTTGTTATCTTGTTTTCATAATCTAAATTTTTATCGGCATTATTGTAGTATGCTATGATGACATAGACACCGAGTAGAGACATCAATGAAATAGTGTCATACTGCAAAAAATCCCTATCTCCGTCAAACCCCTCATCCTTGTAAATTGGTATTACAGTAATTTTTTTCCCTGTGAACCCGAGTGTGTCATAAACTCGAGCGTAAGGATATGAACGAGTCCTTTTTGCAGATACCCATCGACTAACTGCGAAGTAATCTCCATCCAGTTTTAATTTAAAAGCCCCTTTCATAGAAAGGATGGATCTCAATTGATCAATTGGATAAGCGAGAAGTTGGCTACACATTGTAGGAGTATACTTTATTTCTTTTATTTTTCCTAAAATGTCCAACTAGAGTGCCCCCCTTATTTGTCCTTCTGTGGTATTTTCTGCATAATCTCTCACAATCAATTCAAAGGTATCTCCTGTTAGATCTATACTCTCTTGGTTGCTAAAGCCGACTTTCTTCTTTATAATTGGTATAAGTTCCTTTTTCATTTCAATTCCTATTGAGTTGCGTTCATTGAATCTTGCTACTTTCATGGTAGTTCCGGAACCTGAGAATGGATCTAAAACAGTTTCACCTACGTAAGAAAACAATTTTATCATCCGATACGGAAGTTCTTCAGGGTATGCCGCTATATTTTTTTCCAACTTTGAACCTGGGAGGACATTGGTCATTTCCCACAAAGTCTTATACCATTTCTTCGCTTGAAACTCCTTCTTGTCAATTTTCGATGCTTCTCTAATATCTTTTGGAATGCATGAATAGTCAAATTTACCTTTTTGAAATATTATAATGCTTTCTAACAGATTATCTGGATAATAATACATAGGATATGGATTTTGAAGAACAACACCACTTCTTCGACTTATTCTCAAATAACCATCTGGTTTTTTCCAAATTATCCGGTCTCTATACCGGAACCCAGCATCGAGGAAAATTCTTGTTGCATCCGCCACTATGGGAAACTTCTCACCTTTAACAAGCATGTCGTCTATATTAAGGACAAAAATTCGACCAGGACTCAATACACGAAAACTCTCTTTGGCCATGTTTCTTAGCATCGAAAGATAGTGATCATATGAAGAATAGAGTTCCTCATAATCAAAAGGTGCATTGAAATAAGGAGGCGAAGTCACTGCTAGTTGCACTGAATTGTCTCCAATCTCATACATTTTTTCCGAACTGCCGATGATTAATTTATGATTTGTAGACATATTGAACACCCGTTACTAAATGAAGACTGTGAGCTCACTCCCTTTTGCTTTGGAGTCTGTGCCTTTGTAGTTGCAAAAATAGCATTCTACGGGTTCTTCATATTTCACAGGATTATATAGTTTGACTAAATATTTTAAATTGCCGAAGGATAGATATACAATTCTAGATGTCATAAATTATACTCTCATCATAACAATTGATAATTCTATTTTCTCAACATGTCAATCGCATTCTATTTTCTCTATTATTTATAGGCTTTAATGTTATAAGAGAGATTCGATTTAATGTCATTCACATTAAAGTCTGTTGAATTGCCCAGAATGGCAATTCTGTCCTCTTCTATTTCCTTAAGCAGTTCAACAAAAGCTATTCTTTCTTTAAAATCTAAAGGTTTATGATCGAATATACGTCTAAGGAGGAATGACAATTTTCCAGGGTCTATTCCTTGGCTTGAAACTAAGTCAAGATAATGACTTCCTCCCCCAGACTTGACATAGATAGAATCTGTTTTTAACTGTATGTCATCCAATCGCCGAAAGAAAGTTACAGCTGATTTCCCCTCTGTGCCACTGTGTGATAGTTTTTCACTCAAAGTATTTTCAACACCTAACATTGAAGAAAGAGATTCACCTACTGTTCCAAGACACTTATTAATCGCAATGTCTTCTTTTTCCCTCAGTAATGCAATATTTATTGAATAATTCTTTGTGAATGAAAGAAGTCCCATTAGAGTAATTAAGGCACATTTTTCTTCAAAATTAAGCGTATTATTTGCTTTCTTCAAAAAATCACCGTAAAACGTTTGATTTATATGATCCAATAAGTCATTAACTGAATTGGACTCTATTAACAAATTGTATTTCAAGATCAAATCTCCCTTGGCAGTAATGCACATCTCCCCTTTAGCCTCACTTGTATAATCGAGCACATTGAGTTCAATTAGATCTTTTAATCTATCAATAGGAATTCTAATTTCATTGGCTTCGAATGTCATTCCTCTGAAAAATTTCATTCTTTCAGAATCTCTCTTTTTTAAAATCTTCATTATGTCTAGCTTTTCTATAGATTTTCCCTTCTGTGATACTATTTCCTTTAGAATGTTTATTTCGTCTTGATTTACGGGCTTCATAAACAATTTACACCTCAAACATCAATCGCTTCTACCATCACATGATCCATATTTCTCTCGGCTAAATTCAGAGCTGCAAAGAGTATTTTACCCTCTCTTACTTGATTCTTAATTTCAGTTAAGAGAATATTGATGTTCTTTTCATCCATTATCCCGATCTCGTCTAGCAGGAGTATTTTTTTTCTACCACCATATTCTTGTTTCATTTTTGCAAGTAAAGAATTTAACGCGTTAAATCCTGTGCTTATATCGTTAAATGTGAAAGGATAACCATTCTCCACATTGAAGGTTTCTTTGATTAGATCTATTTTCACAAGCTTCCAGCTACGTCCTTCATGGAATACTACTTCTAAGATGTTCGCCAAGTATTTTCCTAAAGCATCATAAAAAGGTGTGTCAGAAGAGGAAGTTTTGCTCTTATCGAGTATATTCGCTCCGCTCATGTTGCTGAATAATTGCAACCACCCGTTTAGCTTAAATTGTATATTGCTGGCAATTTTGTCGAGATGACTCAGGTCATTTTTTGTATATTTTGGTGGAGTGGTTGAGGTTCTGGCGTTTTCTTCCAGTAGGGTTTTTGTAATTCTAATTTCATTTGTCACTTCTTCTATTTTCTGTTTCAATTTGTCAAATTCAGACTTAGTCGCAACATATTCATCTTCATTGACTGAACGGTAATCAATTTGCTTTTCCTCATCTGATAGAGTCTGGTATTCATCCTTAATCTCTAAGTACTTTTTATATAAATCATCATGCTTAGATTCAAGTTCATTCAACCTCTCCTTCATTTTATCAAGATCCTCCTGATTGTCCTCTTCAAAAGATGGAATCTTCTTCCACGTTGTCCTTAAATCTTCAAAACTGTTTTTCAAATCGTAAACTTTATTTTTCACATTTAAAAATTTTTGCTTTTCGCTCAACTCTTTGCTCAATAACCTCTTTCGGGACTCTAAATCAGTCAAAAATTGGTTAAGAGTTTTACCATTGGTCCCCGGTATTTCCGGATTAACAGTAACGTATTTCTTTAGAACATCTATAATATTCTCAAGAAACTCAAGTTCTTTATCATTCTTAGTGGGTTTATTTCTCACATCATTCTCTAATTTATGATTCATTTCAACTAATAAAGATAGGGTTTTATTAAATAAGAACTCACTAAAGTCTTCGGGTCCTTTGAATTCTGTTATTTTTGTTATTCGATTATCTAAATTGAACAAATTTTTTAAAAACTCATTTTCGCTGATACTTTTCTCTAGCTCTTTTATTATCAATTTGATGTCATTGAGGGAATCAACAAAATTTTGTTTAGCTTTAGAAAATTTTGTCTGCTTGGCTTTTTTTGCCTTGGGATCCATTCGTTTCTCAAGTTCATTAATCTGTTCTATTAATAAATTTATTTGATCAGGCCCCTCATTATATTTTTTAACTACATATGATTTTCTTAACTTCTCGTAGTTGTCAGTAACAGAATTCATTCGTTGTCTGTAATTTTCTAATTTTGTTTCTTCCTCGTTTAATTTGGTTTCTAACTCGCGTAATCGAGAAGTTTGATTATCATATGTACTTATATTTTCATAGTGAGACTGTATATCTTTCAGGTAAGTCTTAGTGTAATCAATATATTCCCCTATCTCCCTCTTAATTACGACGAGAGATGAGTTTAGTTTTTTCGTGATTTCATCGGGCACGTCGAAAATGAGTTGAAATTGATCTGAGAAAGCAGTCTTGTTGCAAGGGGCTTTGTTTACTAAAACCCTCATTTCCTCGATATTTTTATTTTTCAATGACGAATTAATTTCAATATTTTTATCTATGCTCGAAATTTCAAAGAAAAAGCTAAAATCCTTGGTGTCTTCAGCTATCAATCTTTTCATTTTATTTTTAATTTCAGGACTTAATTCTTCGGAGTTTAAACCAAACATACCCATCGCTAGAATTTGCATCATTGTGCTTTTGCCCAACCCGTTTGAACCTTTAAATATGAAAATATTGTGATTTTCCTTCCCAGTATCTGGATAAGAATTATGGTATTCCGAATTTCCTCTTCGAAGTATATATTCTAGTTTAAACATAAATTATTGCTCCATCAAATGACCTGATCCAGCAATGATCTTCATAAACAATTCAAATTCCTCATCTGTCAATAATTCCTTAAAAAGATTTTTAATTTCTTTTGTCATTGAAAGCACCTCCTGGAGATAATGGAAATTTTACAAATCTTAGAGCACTCATTCCATAAATTCGAGTAATTGCAAAGCCCTCTTTTAACGCCTCAGATTCAACCTCAGTTCCTTTCACATCTATATTCTTGGAATCGGATCTAAAATGGATCTTTGTATTCACAATGCTACTAATTCCTTTTGGCATGTCCTCTGGATTTTGTGACGCAAAAACTACCCCAATTCCTAAACTTCTACCTTTTCTCGTTATCGCATCAAGGGATTGTAATGCCTCTCTCCTCCTAGCATCTCCATAGAACTCATGGACTTCATCTATGATGATTAAAATTGGAACATTATTGTCTCCCCGACTTTTTGTTTCATAAATTTTATCTAAAATGTCTCTAAGAAGGACTCCGCCAAAACCAATTTCACCCTTATCACCAACGTCTATCACGGACATCTTTCCAGTCTCAAGAATATCATCAACATTAAGCTCAGTTGCTTCCGGTATATCGAAATACTGGGTATTTTTTGACAGCGTTCGTATTATATTATTAAACGTTCCTGAATGTAAAGTTATAGTGTAATTTTCCTCTCTTATGCTCATTGCATTAAGGTCTTTTGCGCCTTCCTCATTTAGATAATGAACAAACGCTCCTAGGGTGTCACCTAGTCGCATCTTTTTAATTTGCCAATATCTGAAAATGGCAGGAAGATGATCTGCGCCTTGAACTGATAGGTTTTGTACGAGAGCGGTCAATGACTCTGGGTCTATATTCTCTGTCTTCAGAGTTATTTTAATACACTTTTCTTTACTCACTTGTTGAGAATAAGAATTTATTGAATTTCCAGGATAATAAATTCGAAGGGCTGAAACTCCATGTGGCGAAATTCCCATTGTATTCCATTCACTCTTTATCTGCTCATTGGTAATGGTACTTGGTTTATCCATTCGAAGTAGGTCTTCTCCTTTAACGTTAATAGCTAACACTGCACCAGGTTTACCGTTAAATCCGTCTAGGACATTGCTGGTAAAATATTGAGCCATGTATTTCATAGCGACGGTTTTGCCGCTTCCTGTTTGACCAGTAATCAATATCTGGTGAAAAAACACGTCATCAGGGACTTTAGCTAGAACGAGCTTTCCATTAAAATCTCTAAGTATTTGATTATTTCGACCGTATGCTGACCCCATAAATATTGGCATTCCAACAGTATTTCCCAAAGCAGAATCAATTTCTTCTTGTGTGGACAATCTAGCAACAGTTTGCGGTATTATAAAGCTGCTTTTTCCATCGTATCGATTGGGTAGTTCCATTATTCTCGTTGCATATATCATATTCTTGGTTTTTTGATCTTGTAGCAATGCGTTATACCCTAGATCCACTATCATAGGGGAGGGATCGTATGGGCTATACTGAGAACTACTCTCTACCCTTAAGATAAATTTTACATTTTTTTCTCCCTCTATCGTTAAATAAGAGCCAATGTGAATCAATCCAGTTTCATCAGAATTATCGTTCTTAGAAACTAATGCGATTTTACCCGAATCTTCTTTTAAAACTATCCATTTCATGCTATCACCTATTAAACCTAATCCCGTTCATTGTTGGTGTAAAATTGAACATTCTAAGTTCTGAATTTTTTAAATATTTAAGTACTTCCCTTGCATATTTTTCGGCAATTGCAATAGTTCTTATCTGAGGGTTTTTGTCGTTCCCGTTAACATTTAATAGATAAAAGCTAAGATCAACCACATCATTGATGATCGATCGATATTTTTCAAAAGTGTTAATATCAAATTCGATCCTTTGTACGGTAAGGTCAGAAGTTCTGAAGTATGCGAATATTTTTCCATTTTCTTTATTTTTCTGGTCAACGTATTTAAAAAAAGGGCTTCTTTCTCCCATCTTGAAATTCTTATGTGCCCAGTCCATGTCTGAATTATATTTATTTTTTAAATTATCATCATTATCAGTCACTAGATTGCTATTACTGTTCTTAACGAAGAAAACCGGTATAGCTCCCTTATCCAATAATCTATTATTCAGGTCTCTGGTTGCGTAGCTTAGATTACCACCTATCAAAGGGCCGTCAATAAAAACCAAAGAATCATTTGGCACATATTCTAATAAAAAATTCAATCTATCATTTGTATAATCTTTTTGCATTTCCTCTTCTATTTTCGGAGTACACCTTAAAACCATATCTACTTTAGAATATTTTTGGGAGCGAGTATAGAAATAGTAAGTGCCCAATACTACAGGTTTGAATTCATCCATTCCATGCAATGCTAAGCAGTGTGTAGTCAAACACGAACTACCTTCTAGCCCTTGAAAGATATACATACTTTCATCATAGCCTACAATAGTGGTAAACTTAGAAACCATTTTTTGCCCATTTTGGATATTGAGGATTTTTAAGTCAGTATCTTCTATCTTCGTTAACAAATTTGTGCCTGAGGGATATGTAAAGGGATCAAAATCAAAATCAGTTGGATTCGACGTTAGAAGCATTGAAAATTTATTTTTCTCTATGGCTTTAGTAGTATTATAGAAATCAGGGTGAATTATTATTTTTCCATATTCAATATTATTATCTGTGACCATCTAAGGTAGATATGCGATGATGTAAATTTAAATCTTTGCATATATCTGTTGGCTCTCATTACCAATATGGAGTTGATAGGGAATGCTGGGAAAGTAGTAAAAAAGAGCATAGAAGACTACAAATCTCTTCATGGATTTAAGTTTGACCTTAGTGTTGGCACCTATGGGGATATCATCCATCATTTGATAATAGAGCATGGGAAGGCCCATTGTGTGGAGTCCTCTGACTCAGATATCATTGAGTCATGCATACAGGGTGTTTCCACTATGAATGTCATGAACGTTGTATTATCAGCTGGAGCTGAGGATATATCCGAGTCCTGTGTCTCAACACCTGAGTATGAACTTGACTCAAAGGTAAATAATTCCTTGAAATGAAAATATACACAATATGAAATTCATCTGCATAGATGCAAAACACTTCAAGACAAGAGAAAGTTGGTAAGTATGGAAAAAGAGCGTTTTATGTGCGAATTTGCATTGACAGTGGGGGGTCAAGAGATCTTTTCATGCAAGCTCTGTGATATGGAACTGAGATGTTGTTGGAATCTTTCTTCTATGAGCTGAAAGAGAAGGGCCTTAGAGGCATTGAACTGGTGATATCAGATGACCACATGGGAATACATGAATATGTGACAAGATCGTTTTAAGGTGCAGCATGTCAGTTCTGCCATTTGAATTTCATGAGAAACCTCATGAAATTAATACCAAAGAAGAGACAGTCGTCTAAAATTCAGAACGCAAACTAGGCCCTCGAAAATTAATCCCCTGTATCAAGGACACAGGATACTCTTATTAAAGGGGAGATTGGACAAGGCATCTGACATGTTTGAGAGATGGCATTCTTCCCGGTATAATTATAAATCATATAATGAATCATGCCAGAAAAGACTGAGAACAACAGACGTGCTTGAATGACTGAATCTGGAATTCAAGAGACGTGCGAGAAAGATTGGAGCATTTCCATCTGAAAATTCTCTTCTGAGACTTGTTATAACTATTATGATGGATATGAATGAAGAGTGGAACACATGAAGTTCGTGTACACTATAAAACATTTACAAAATTATTTACAAATAAGAATTAATTAAACACATGTTTTTAATCGTTGAGTGTATATCTAAATATGGCAACAAGCATAAGAAAAGAACTTCAGATGATACTCCTCGCCATAGCTGCCACAGTTGCAATCACTGTTCTAATTCAATACTTGTTTCAGTACTTGGATATATATTTTCCCCAACTTACTCAATATGATATTTACATCCGTTATTCAACATATGCAGTAATAATATTTGGATTTGCTATCGTCATAAGTCACATTACAAAAAATGCCCTGGACATCCTTTCCGAAAAAATAGGAGGAAGAAACCTGAATGGGCTTTACACCATTCTCAGGGCCATCATATATGGTTCTGCAATAACCGTCATTCTCCTAATTATGGGAATTAGCCTGACAGGAGCTATTCTTGGTGGTACTGTAGGAGGCTTGGTTCTATCATTCGCACTACAGAATACCATATCCAGTGTCCTATCGGGCCTCATGCTCTCATCTTCGGGTGTCCTCAAGCCAAAGGAAGCAGTGTACATTTTTTCATGGATGTTTGACAACCCGGTGCTTGGAGTTGTGAAAGACATCAGGATACTTACCACCCAAATTAAGTCCATAGACGGCCTGATAATTGATCTGCCAAGCACTGCACTTCTTTCTTCATCCCAATTCACTGATCTCACTTACCCTGGAGACAGAAAACTTCTTTCTCACCATATAATTATGGGATTTGCTGTGGATGTTCCAGTCTGGGAAATGATGGAGATTGGAACAAAAAATCTTGAAGCTGCTAAAGAAACGGTTGGAATTGTGAAATTCCAGGCAAATTTCCAGATAAAGGGATTCAATACAAACTCGATCAAGGTCGTTTTTGTCTTTAAGAATATGTCCTTATACAACGATTGCGTTAATCTGATC
>JAKAYH010000500.1 GCA_021826835.1 Thermoplasmata archaeon
GGAGGATGAGGTTGTTATCCATCACAATGGTTCAGTGAGAGGTACCGGTATTGCAAAAATGAGCCAAGAAGTTATGATAAATACAAATAAAGGCGTGGCTGTAAAGGTAAGAAATTAAATTTGATATATGGTGATTGTAAGGAATTACTAAAAGAAGAAAATTCCCGGAACTAAATATTTAATTCTATTGAGTTAATAACAGGTGAAAGGTGGTTCGATCGATTTTTCAAAAAAAGAGAAGGGGCTTTCTGAAATTGTACTGTCTACCGTAATCTGGGGTTCTATCCCTGTATTGGCCGTATGGTCATATCTTCCATCTCCAATTTTTGTTTTTTTCCGTGTTGTAATTTCATCAGCTGTGCTCTATTTCCTTTTAAGGAAAGAACTCAGATCAACCTATAAATTTCTCTACAATCCATTCATCATTCTATCTGGACTATTACTTGCTGCAAATTGGGTTTTCCTCTTTTATGCGGTGAATCTTATTCCAGTCTCAGAGGCCATAATATTCTATTACTCCGGTCCCGTTATAGCCATATTACTATCACCTCTGGTCAAGGAAAGAATCAGCACCTTCAGCCTGATAAACATACTTTTGTCATTCTCTGGAATATTGATTATGTCAGTGGGCACTCTTTATCTCAATCCTTTAGGACTAATTTCAGCAGTACTTTCAGGAATAACTTATGGCTTACTCTCAATAGTTAGTAAACATTCATCCAGATATGTAAATCCAATAAACCTTGTATTCTTCCAGGTCTTAATTTCATCATTTGTCCTATTTCCCTTTATTTTAATTATAAAATTCTCATTCAGCGTTAATGATGCATATATAGCCATATTCTCGGCTCTCGTTCAAACAGTTCTTGCCCTATTCCTCTGGTATGATTCTATGAAGAACCTTAATGTTCAGATAGTATCTATCCTGAGTTATCTCGATCCTGTCTTTGCAATCATATTTGCACTGGCATTCCTGAAACAAGTACCCAATACCTTTACTCTTACAGGTGGGTCATTCCTAATTGGAAGCGGTCTGTTAACAACTATAATCGCACTTAGAGACAAAATGCCTCATCCACAATCTGGTGAATAATAAAAGATCAAAAATAGTTTGCGCAATAGATTTGCAATTTTCAAATATATATGGCTGACTAATGCCATAAAAATCTCAAGTATAATACTTATGAGCAGGAAATAAATATTGATTTCACCATTATATAGATTCAGACTCAGCAGGGGAAACAGATAAGTTAGAAATGTAAATAGAATTGTTATGTCTGACTGAAGAAAGTTGTAATTAAATAAATATATATGTAGATAAAAATAAGTGTCTTTCATCGTTCCAAAAACTTAATTAAGATACGAACTTTATGCATATTAATGCCTGAAATAAACGCCAAATTCATAGCTGTTATAATAGTGGCAGCTATAATACTGGGCACGGGCCTTTCCCTATTCCACGAAACATACAATGCCAAGCCATATGAGAAGATCAAGATTCCCCATATATTCCAGAACGAGGAAAAGATGCTGGCCTTCAGCACAAAAGGTTCCAGCATGAGTCCAGTTCAGAATGGAACAATTCAATTGCATGGATATGTAAAAAGCAAGTCTGGAACTCCCGTTACGGGAAGAATTTCAATTTATGATTTTCCATGGGTTGTTTATGCACAACTTAACAGCAGGGGATATTACTCTGTTACAATGCTGCAGTACGGTTCATTCACCATCGGTTTCAAGGTAAGTGGATATAATACAGGCTTCAGCAAATTCACCATTCTCTCAGGCAATTCCCAATGGGCAAATGTAACGTTGCAAAAGGCAACTTTTTATGATGTGTCTGGAAAAACGCTCAACATTACTGGAATAAATGTTCCCAATGTAAATCTTTCCTTTGTTTCCTTTTTTGGTTTCTATAATAGCAGTTCTAATTCAAACGCCATCTATCACACTACTCTCCAGAATGGTACGTATGCTGCGTTGACTATCAAACGGAATTACAATGAAACCCCAAAACCTCTGTTTTTCAACGTTACAGGAAAACAGATCACAAATCTCAATTTCAAGATGAAGAACCTAAAAAATGTAACATACCTCATTTCTGGTTATATAAGAAACAAACTGAACCAACCGGTAAGTGGAATTGACGTCAGCTCGGTTTTGCTAAGCCAGAATTCAACCATTGGAACTTTTTTCAGCACCCCATCATTTTTTGCGAGCACAGTAACGAATATTTCGGGTTACTACCAGGTACCAGCACCAGTGGGTTTTGACTATGTTTACGTAAGTACAAATTATGAATTTCTGGATAACCATTCTTCCATATTTTACCTGAACCATAGCATAAGTAATGTGGATATTTCAGTGCAGGCAAGGGATCCATTTGTTCCGACGAAGGTCACATTTGACAGGAACACCGGGATAACTCCCATACCATCATTCATGGTTTCTAACGTTTCAAGGTACCTGAAGGGAAGTCTTTCAGATGTATCATACAACCTTGCATTTTCAAATTTCAACAAGGGCTTTATAAAAAATAAAAACATAACTATTCAACTTAATAATGTGTTCTATCCAAACTCGCCGCAGAACAGGACTCTTCTGCATTCTCTTAGCGTTATGATTATGGGTAACTTTGAAGGGACTA
>JAKAYH010000501.1 GCA_021826835.1 Thermoplasmata archaeon
AGGCATTAATTTCTATGGATCAAATTATGTGGGACCTTTGCATCCATTTAAGTCATTGGAGCCTCTTGCAATTTCTCACCTCAATATAGCGTATTGAATTGAAAAATAGTAATACTTTCGTTTTGTCCTCATTTTCAATTTCTGAGTGAATCGTTAATGTGCTGCTTAGCATTGGAGATGACCGGGATAGAAATAATATAAATTGGCTACTCTATCTTATTTTTAATAGTGAAACGTTGGATTCAATGATTGCATGAATATGTTCAAGAAGAAATGCATCTCTAATCACCTCTAATATTGAAAATATTAATGATCTTAGAGGGTTGAGGGTAGTAAAAAAATAAAATAACTAAGTTAAAATCCCCCTTGAAGTCTAAATAAAAACATCGCAGATCATTTTCCAGGCTGTTGGAACTGCTTCAATATCTGTTTATGTATTTCGAAAAGATCCATCAGGATAATATCATCACCCGATTTCTCATAATCACCTTTAAAACCGCTTTTCGAAAAAACAACATATGTAAATTTTTTATCAGGATTTTGTTTTTTCAGTATTTCCGATTTTGATCTTAAAGCATCGACCGTATTAACCGGTACAGGACTGTTCGTCCACTTACATTCAGCGAAAAGTAATTCCCCCCTGCTTTCTGAATATGCAACAATATCTATCTCCTCAATGTCTCTGCCCTTTTCCCCTGAACCATTTTTTCCCCACCACCTTGCAGCAATGTCAAAGGATCTGCCTAACAGTCCTTCAATTATGAGTTCCTTCATAAGGTTCTCGAACTGCTCACCGGCAAAGATTGGAAAATCGGCCTTTATGTTTTTAAGAACGCTCTGTTTTTGATTGCTTTCAATTTCGCTTTTATGTGGCAAAATATACCTAAACCAGAATTTCAGATATTGATCAGAAATCCAGTACAATCTTCTCTTAAACTTCTCAGAAGCACCGAATGGTTTTTCAGGTCTTACAAGTTCAAGTGAAGTAAGGACATCAAGATACTTTGATACCATACTTTTCTCCATTCCTGAGTAGTTACATATCTCCCCCAGAGTATGATGCCCGTAAGAAATTGATCTTAATATGAGCATATAATTTCTCGGCTCCCTGAATTCCATTCTAAGGAGAAATTCTGCTTCTTCATAGAGTGGTGCCCCTTTTGAAAGAAGCTTCTCTGATACATTTTCCCAAAATCCTGCTTCAGGATCAAGCTTCTGAAGATACTCCGGTATACCACCAAAGACGAAGTATGTCCTGCACAGATCTTCGAATTCATAATCCACCAGATCAGACAGATACCTGAACTTCAAGGGTTTCAATTGCAGTTGGCCGGTCCTTCTTCCATAAAGTGGACTTCTGTATGAAAGTACTTCATTTTCCATTATGCTGATTGATGATCCTGAAAGAATCAACATTATATTCATATCCTTCAGTATGGTGTCATAGATTTTCTGAAACACAGAAGGAATGGCCCGGTTAGCCTCTATGAGATATGGGAATTCATCTATGGCAATTATGATCTTTGATTTGTCTGCTCTTGCACGAAATGAGCTACTTGAAGCCAGAACAGTAAAAAGAGCGTGCCAATCGTCAAAATTTGCTCTGATAAGACTGCTGTCTTCCAGAAACCTGGATACACTCACCTTGAAGTTATTTATGTTTTCCCTGTCTCCCTCTGCAGTTGCAAGAAAATAAATTCCCCTGTTGCGGATGAACTTGCTGATCAATTCAGTCTTTCCAACTCTTCTTCTGCCATAAATAATAAACAGCGAAGATTTACTGGATAAATAAGAATTCTCAAGGATTTCCAGCTCCTCTATTCTATCAATAAATTTTTGTTGAGACATAAGTATTATACTTTATTCTCAACATATATATTAACATGTCCGGGCGGTAACTCTGTTTACGGTAAAAATATTCAGTTTCTCTTATGAATATTCTTGATAGATATCATAAAAGCACTGAGAATCACAATACCAAGAAATCGAGGCCTTGCACAAAAATTCCCACTGAATGGCTTACGTTTAAAGGCAATTTTTAAATTCCAAATTAATTGAATTCAGAAAATAATATGTGCAATAAAGATTGAAAGTAATTCTGGTTACTGAGTTCAATGGATAAATTCGCTATATCCATTTTATCTAACTAAAAGGTTTATGACTATGGAGATTTACCCAACTGCTGTTAAATATAATTCCAGGGAGTTTTCCCTGTTTGATCCTGAGTACCAGATACTCTGTTTAGTAATCCTTACCGGTGATTTCTTTGCAACTTCAAAATTTATAAGTCCATCATCCCCGGAACACACCAAATCAATGGAAATAATAACTGAACCAGCCCTTTTGTTTCAAGAAACTCTAATAGTGTGCAAATTCCCCTGAGATGTAAATGAGTGGCCGGTTACGATTGAAGAAATGTGTGCTTGGTTGTAGCTTGCCTACTCTCCAGTTTCCATCAGAGAACGGGTGAATTGATTCGAAACCAAAGTGCATTTGTGCATATTGAGAAAAACATCTTTATGCCTCATTTCCATTTCAATGTGCTGGAGTTCCCAATCCTGAAGTGGTGGTATGATATTCTGACATTTGCTTTCAGGTTTAAAATGATTTATATTTCAGCCACACTAATTATGTGTAAATTTAGACT
>JAKAYH010000502.1 GCA_021826835.1 Thermoplasmata archaeon
CGATTCTTGCCCTGTCTTCCCATGGGTTCAGTGTTCCTTCCTGGAGGAAGTCCTTTGCGAATAGCTCATACCGTTCGTTGGTTCCATGGGCGTTCTTGAATTTTCTATATTTCTCATTGTAGTCTATTGCTGTGTCCTTGTTCACGAATTCCCATTCTGCTGTATCGTGAGAATGATCTACCAGGATGTCTGGCTTCCATTTCTCTATTCCCGCTGCATATTCCTGAGGAGAATATGGATATTGTCCATACTTCAAAATCACAGAGAATGCACCTGAATCCATCATTAGTGGTTTTTCTATTTGCCATGCCTTCTTTAGTGTTCTGGTGAAATTATATGAGAGCATTACCCTTGGGAGATATGGAACTGGCCAATGCCATGAAGTTCCATAATAAAATTCAGTCATCATTCTAAAACCTCCTGAATGAAATAGTCAAAATTCTTGATTACTATATCTTTATCGTTGTCCTTGCCTTCCTCGTGAAGTTTTCCATGATACCAGCCAATGGAATCCAATGTGGCATCTTCTACACATAATTTCTTTCCTCTTATGGAAAATGTTGAGATTTTCATTATGGTTCCTCAAGATAGATATTTCCAAGAACTTCATAATAATTACTTTTGCACCATTCAATCTTATGTATTGTCCAATATGCAGAGTTGTGAAGCCTGAAAATTATTTTGTCTTCTACATCATAGAAATTCGCATATTCTTCTTTTGATTCCATTTCTAATTTGCAATAATAGAAATGAATGTGAAAAAGCATCTTTTCAGGCGTGAAATTGAATTCAATCCCATACCTCTTGCCTGGTTCAGCAGTGCAACTTTTTAAAGCATTTATCCTGTTTTCAGAATCTTTAGCCATTTCCTCTGCAAGATCACTGAACGCTTTTTCTATGAAAGTTGTCATTTTATATCCCTCTCACACCTGAATTTCTCGCTGAGTTCCTGATCGATTTCAAGGACTTTAGCAAGAAGTTCCTTGTTCATTTCTTCCCCATACAATTTGATTGTCCACTGATGCTGACCTTTGGCATTTGTGGACAGCTCTATCTGGGCTGGCTGGCTCATTGTGGTTATGGTTTTCTGTTCTTCCATTTTTTTTACCTCTTAGGATATGATACAACAGACATATATAAGATTTGCTTACCAATGCTTATATAATATGAAGTATTCGGATTTACATGGAAACAAAGGAAGTACAGAAAGACGCTATAGTGAAGTTAAGAAGCAACAGCCTTGTAATATTGCTTGATCCTGAAACAAAACAGATGTTAGGAATTGAGAAAGGGGACAGAGTGCATATCACTATAAGGAAGTGAAAAAATGCAACAAACAGAAATACCTCTGGGGGATGCTATCTTTCGTAACCTTGAACCAAATATCAAGGTTGCAGTTGATTATGAGAAATACATGGATAATTTTCTTGAGGGGAGAAGGGAACTTCATGATCTTGAATTCTTGAATATTACCGATGGATATAGGCTCATACAGAAATTTTTCATGTCAGATAGGAACGAAACATCAAAGGCATGGGCAAAGAGGATCAGGGAGAAATATCTCAATCTCTATGATATTCTTCATGGACTTGGACAACCTGAGATAAAACAGTCTATGGAACTTAATGACGTGGAAAAAGAGCAAATTTTTGAGGAAGTAACAGAGAAGGATAAGAATGGGAATGTCGTTAATGTTCTTTTTCAGAAGCTCGCACAAAGGATCATGAAGAAATATAAATTCTACTACAGAGCTGAATTTGATGAATTCCTCTATTATGATGCAAATGACGGAATTTACACATATGGTGCATCCAGTTTCATCGCGAAACTTGTCAGGGAAATCCTCTCTGACAAATCAACAACACACATTGTGAACGAAGTTGTTGCTTACATACGCGATGTTTCACTGGGAAGTGAGATTATTACATCCTCTGATTTTATAAACCTCAAGAATGGAGTTTTGGACTGGAAAAACTTAAGGCTTCTACCACATTCAGAAAAATACTATTTCCGTGCAGTCCTTCCATTTAGATACAATTTTCATTCGAGGAAAACCAGATTTTTCGATGTTTTGGAAGAAATAACAAAGGACAATACAGAAAAAGCCCTGAAAGTGATGGAAACTTATGCATGGGCATTTATTCCCGGATACCCAATCCAGAAAACAGTGGCATTTTTTGGGGTTGGAAACAACGGAAAATCCGTTCTTTTGAGTTTTCTATATGCACTTTTAGGGAAGGAGAATATCTCAAGCACTCCATTGCAGACATTGTGCAATAACAGGTTTGCAGTTCCCGGATTGCGTGGAAAACTCATGAACATTGCAGGTGATGTAAGCGATTCAACACTTTATGATACATCGATTTTCAAGAACCTTACAGGTGGCGATGAGGTAGAAGGGGAAATTAAGGGGTTGCAAAGAAGACCTAAGTTTGTCAATGAGGCAAAGATGTTATTTGCATTCAACAGGTTGCCCAACACATGGGATCAGTCAAGGGCATACTATAGGAGATTCGAACTGATAGAGTTTATTCAGGATTTTACCGGACGTAATGATCCTGGACTTGTAAAAAAGATAACAGCTGAAAGCGATCTACAGGCCGTATTCAACATGATTGTGGAGATATTTCTTCCAGTCCTG